>JAYKJC010000584.1:0-3671 GCA_035285885.1 Leptolyngbyaceae cyanobacterium
TGATCGAACCGCCGGTCAGCGTTACGTTGTTGGCGTTCTGGGTGGCGATAGTGCCTAGACCGAGGTTGGTACGTGCGTCGGCTTCCGTAGCCGCGCCTGTACCCCCGTTGGCAACAGGTAGCGTACCTGTAAGGGAGTGGTCAGCGTTCCAGTTTGAAGGCTGAACAAGCGTTGCATCCGCGCCGTCAGGCTTGGCAGATACGAATTGATGGGATACGGTTATAGCCATTTAGATCACCTTCTCACTCCAGTTAAGGGCGGCGCTCAATGTGGATGTCCCAGAGAACGATGTAGCCACTACGCTGATTGCTGTTTGCGTAGCTGTCAGGCTATTCACCTGTTGCAGCACCAGCGGGTTTCTGAAATCCAGTACGTTACTTGTCGCGCCACGGGCGACACCAGAACCGGCGATTGCAAACCCGGTAGCCAGCGGTAGCCCCCCGCTGATGGTGGTGGCAGATACATCATACTCGGCGCAGGAGTCGGTATTGACCGAGGCGAATGACGCGCCGGTTAAAGTTCCGCCGTAGATCAACTCGTAGAACGCAGAGTTTGTCGATGCCGTCAAGGCTACATCCTCAAGGATGATATGCCCGCGATTTGTTCTGGAATTGAACGTGGCTTTAGGTCTGATAGACAGAATCGGTCTGCGTGTAGTAACCCCTATCGTAGTTATCCCATTCGACGCGCCCATTGTGACACCACGGGAAGCCTCACCGCCCTCAGATTGCACGGAACAACAGACGAAGTTGATAGTGCCGCCTGCAACAGTCGATGTTGTCTGTAAAAACGCGCCGTTGTTGGTGTCAAAATAACCAACTCGGTTAACGGTGTCTGTTACAACAGTCTGCCCCTCAAGCCGCACCGGCAGGTTGAACGACTGGCTGTAAGGCACGGCGAGATTGTTGGCGTTCAGGAACTGATGGCAGGGGTACAGGATACCGTCAATATCGAACCCCATAACCACTCGGCCAACACCAAGCCACTGCGCGGATATGAACAGAATCTGAGTCTTTGTAAGGTCTAGCGTTACACCGCTCGGCCCTGTCCCGTCCATCGGGTCGATGTTCCAGCTTGCCTGTTCGACGTTGTTGGAGTCGGACACGGAGCCACTGGTGGATGTTCGCAGGACAAACTTAGCTGTATGCGTGGCGTCGGCAGCGAACACGCCGGTAATCAGAACCAGATGCCCTTTGCCAGGGTTATACCGAACATACTGCCGCGACTGTAGGATGGCATAGTCACCGTTCGTAGAGGAACAGGTGATCGGGGTCATGCGGGTGTTGCTGTTAGTCGGGCCGACAGCATTACCACCGGAAGTCGCTGACCCGTTACTGGATGCGGTGGCATACGTGCCATTCGCTACGGCGTCCCACATCCGGTAGGTGTCCAGCCCATACTCTTGCTGCGAGTCGAAAATGGTCGAAGGGATAGCGACACGCAGGCGCGAAAACGCATCTAACTGCGGGCCGTCTTTCAGCGTAACCTTGCTTCCGAAATAACTCATGTGATAACCCACTGTGTGGTTGATATGCAGCGCATGACTAGGGTGCTCCCTATTTCGTCAAGCCGTATGGTATCCGAACCGCCGTATAAAATAAACTCATCAGTCGGGTCTGGCTCCACATCAACATAACCGTTACAGTTCATTACAACAGTCCATGTTTTACCTATCCGCTCGACAGTTGCGGCGGGAAGCGTCAGCGTGATGGCGGAAGTGTCGGCTATATAAGTAGCGTAGCTGTCATCCATCGTGGTGTTGATGGATACGGTAGCAACTTCCTCGTGCCGCTCCAGATCGTTGAACTGCGCGGCTGTTACGTGGTAATACTGCGTAACCCCCTCGGTCTGGAAAGCTGTCGATTCAAAAGCTGTCGATTCAAAAATGTTGGTGGCAATGCCGCCCATCAACCCCGTCGTGTTGTCGTGTTCGATGTCAGCAGAGGTTTGGGGCGCTCTCCACGTACCGTCCGCGCAGAGATACTTCCGGTTTGAGATGTCCGCGTCCCCCGCCGCTGGCGCAGGGACAGCGCCGATCACACCACCAGCGCCGGAGTCCCCTACGAAGTTATCCAGCGATACCGTGATGCTGCTGCCGTTATCGGTGATTGTTACTCCGTCATCCGCCGTGGGTGTCCGCGCCTCCCACCGCGAGGCGTCATAGTCGTAAGTGAGCAGTTGCCCCGCGCTGGGGGTAGGAACATACACGTCATGTACATCGTTCAGTTTCCCCCCGTGTGTCGGTCGAACGAAGATGGAACCGTTGGCATGGGCATGGATGACTATCGCCATGACGATCCGCAGATTGGGCGCGGTAGGCTCAACCTTGGTCAGATACCCTGCTGTTGTGGGGGACAAGAACAGAATGTCGCCATCGTTCCAAGTCTCACCGAACAGCGTTCCTGTGGTATCAAAGCCCCGCACAAGCCCGAACTCGGTAACGAAGCCGTCTGCGCCATCAGCGATGTCCATCGTCAGAACGCCGAGGACGTATCGGGCAAGATGCGATCCATCAGCAATAGCATAGCTGGCAAGTATCTGCCCGGAGTTGCCAACAGTCCCGACAGCCCGAGCAACGTATCCGTTGGTTAGCTGTGCGCCGGTCTGGTTCTTGACGTGGAAATACTGTTCAAGGCCAACCTGCTGCACGACATCATCGTAGCCCATCTGGATGTCCAGCGTCCCATCAGTATCATTCCATGCGAAACGATTGATGATGTCATTCTGCGCTGAAGTCAGATGGTAATACTCGTCTGTTGTACCGCCCTGCAACGACTGTAGATCGTTGTGGTTGCGTGTCTCCAGATCGGTCAGGTTGCTCCCGCCGAAGTCGAGGCTAGCCCATAGAATCTGCCCCGCTTGGGTGAGCCGACGCCACAGCAACCACAGCCAGCGGTCTGTCTGGTCATCGTTACCGCGTGGCGGGGGTGCGAGGGGGACTTGACTCATTCGGCAATCGCAGCGGGGGCAACTTGCGATGCACGAGGTATGAACCCGCCGCGAGCTAGAGCGTTCATAACAGGCGACCGCTGATCCGCAGGAAGCAAGCGCATGATGTCGTTGAGAGACTTACCATCCCTCATAGCCTCCATAACGATCTTTTCAGCCTTCTCGTTTATGATCGCCCCGGTCACTTTTTCTCCGGCAGAGATACCGGATTTCAGGCGGCTAAGGGCGTTCCATTTATCGAAAGCCTGCTTAATCATGCCTTCCTGTGAGGTCAAGGCTTTATCTAAACTTGCTCTACCAGCTTTGGCTTGTGCGCCCATGCGGATGTCACGTTCAAGTTCGGATTCAACTTTACCAACAGCCGCCATCTGTTCGTCTGTTAGCGCCTCACCCAAAGTCGAGAACCGTTTTTGCTGATCGGCTTTCTTCAAGAAGGGAACCCCCTCCTCGCGCAGACTACGCAGGAACGGTAGGGCGTTTTCCTTACCCGCAGGGCCGCTCAGTGTGGATTGAATCTTGTTCAGTATCTCGGCTTGATTTACCTCAGGCGACGCCTGCTGATAAACTGTTCTGGCGACACGGTAGAGCGGTGAAACATTCTCCATAGCAGCAAGTAGTTCCGACTTGGTGCTACCCAACGCAGCGTTTGTAAAGTTCTGCAGCGGTGTGGTCGCCATCGGGTTAGCGAATTGCTGGTCAATCGCCAGTTTCATCGCGTGTAA
>JAYKJC010000585.1:0-8298 GCA_035285885.1 Leptolyngbyaceae cyanobacterium
GCTTTATCCATTGAAGAGTGCGATCGCCAACTCAACCACCCTCACCTCACCGACGACACAAAACGTCAGTGGGTGTGCCTCAAGGCAAAGCTGTGGATTCAGCATGGACAACTGTTGCGGGCACTGACCTGTTGCAACGATGCGCTGATGGGCGACCCGACCTGTGTGGAGGCGATCGCCCATCGAGGTCTGGTGAATGAGTCCCTGGGCTACTCCGACCTGGCCCTTGCCGATTATGACCGGGCACTCGCTACCCTCACGGCTCAGGCAGAAGAACATGAGGTCTCGAAGGGGGATGACCACCTGCCCCCCGATCTTCTTCTTCTTCAGCAGGTGTGGCTGTGGCAGCGGAAAGGATATGTCTGTCGGTCGCTAAAACGATACGCGGATGCGTTGGAAAGCTACAATGCAGCTCTCGCCGTTCATCCCACATCATCCACTGCCCTGAGCGGGCGCGGCACGGTTCTGGCACTCATGGGGCGACGACGGGATGGATTGCGGGATTGTCAACAGGCGGTTCAGCTTTCGCCGGAGGATGAGATCGCCCTGAACAGTCTTGGCATTGTGCTGATGTTCATGGGCGACTTCAAAGAAGCCCTGAAACAATTCGACCGAGCCCTGGAGCACGATCCCGCCTTTCGGAAAGCCTGGAACAATCGGGCGATCGCCCTGGCACGCTTGGGCCGCAACGCGGAAGTACTCGAAAGCCTCACCCACGCCCTTTCAGAATCCTCCGAACGACCTGCACTGGATACCCATGAGTCATGGTATGCCTCTGCATGGGCGCTCAAAGGCATCACCCACTTGAAGCTTGGTCAATTCTATGAGGCCATCGAAAGCTGTGAACATTCTCAGCAACTCGACCCGACGCTCTACGGTGCTGCCCTCTGTAAGCTGATGAGTTTGGTGGCGTCCGGTCGCGTCATCAAACGACTCTCAAAACCCGACAGTCGCCAACAGCTCTGGCATGATCTGACGGTCGTGTTTCAAGCCCTGAAAGTTCGTCTGCTCATTCTTGCCCTGTTGATTGGCCTTATCGTGCTCGGCAGCAACACGGTTTTGGCGAGCGTTCGCGCCCTTCTGCCGACGTTCCTATCCGTGGTGATTATTGGACTCGTTGCCGCTGACCTCTGGGTGAATCGAACGCGACTCAATTTCGTGTGGCGAATCTATGCAAAATCCGGTGTCCTCACCTATGTTAGAGCCGTGGGTATCCTGGGCATCACCCTGACGACGTTGGCGATCGCCTACCAAATTGTCCCTCCATTCATGCAGTGGGGTTGGGCAACTGCCGTCTTCGGAGAAAGCGGCAATCTGATTTTTCAGCCGTTTAATCTGTTCAACTCCCAGGGAAGTTCCGGGGATTATTTCAGCATTCTCAGCCGAGCCAATGTCCTCTTGGGGCTCATCCATCCCCTGGGGCTCATTCATCCCTTAAGCATCGGCATCGCCCACCTGAGAGGAATGGGCCCCATCATCGCCCACCCAGTAATCCGGTTCGACATCTCCCTGGTCTTTATTTTTTGCTTTTGGCTGATGCTGATGATCGGCATTCCATTTTGGGCGCAGTTAGAAGAACGCATTTTTCGCCAAGGAGCAAACACCTGGCGAAAAATCTGCATCCGGTCGGTTCAGTTTGGCCTGATTCACATTCTTGTGGGCATCCCAATTGTGGCTGGCTTTGTGCTGATCGTCCCTGGATTTCTTTTTGCGTGCCGTTATAAATACGTCTACTCGTCTCATCTCAAACGCTACCGCAACCCCATTAAGGCTCAAGAAGCGGGTATGTTAGCCAGTACTGCCGATCATGCCGTTTACAATGCCATTCTGGTGACGTTTATCGCAGGCACCTTCGCCCTGGGGCAAATGCTAATCTGAGAGGCTGATTTGAGGGCGATCGCCCTCAAATCAGCATTGAACTCTTATCGAAACATGCTGCTAACAGAACTGTCTTCGTGAATCCGCCAAATCGTTTCACCCACCAGATTCGCAACAGACAGCACCCTCAATTGAGGAAAGTGCTTCTCTTCAGGGATGGGAATTGTATTGGTCACAATCACTTCTTCAAAGAGGCCACTCGACAACCGCTCAATGGCTGGAGGAGAAAATACCGGGTGCGTCGCACAGGCATACACTTCTCGTGCGCCCTCTTTACGCAGAAGCTTTGCCCCTTCGCAAATCGTTCCGGCGGTATCAATCATGTCGTCAACAAGAATGGCCGTCTTATTGCGAACATCACCGATGACGTTCATCACTTCAGCCACGTTATGAGCCTGGCGGCGCTTATCGATAATGGCCAGCGGAGCATCGTCGAGCTTCTTCGCTAATGCCCGAGCCCGAGCGACTCCTCCCACGTCTGGAGAAACCACAACGATATCGTCAAGATTCTTACTTTCGAGGTACTGAACGAGGACGGGCATTCCATAGACATGGTCGCATGGAATATCAAAGTAGCCCTGGATTTGAGAAGAGTGCAAATCCATGGCCAGCACTCGACTGGCACCCGCCTGGGTAATCAAGTTAGCGACGAGCTTAGCGGTAATTGACTCTCGTCCTGCGGTTTTACGGTCAGCCCGTGCATAACCGTAATAGGGCACAACAGCCGTGATCTGCCGTGCAGATGCCCGCCGACAAGCGTCAATCATAATTAACAATTCCATCAAGTGATCGTTCACAGGACGGCAGGTTGGCTGGATGAGATAGACATCGCATCCTCGAATGGATTCCTGAATTTGAATGTATAGCTCTCCATCGGCAAACTGTTTCCGAACCATCGGCCCTAGATCCATTCCAAGATAGCGAGCAATTTCTTTAGCCAAAATTGAATTCGCTGATCCCGAAAAGAGGCGGAGACGACTGTTGTCGGAAACGTGAGATAGCGGAGGAGTGAGCGTTAGAGCGGCAGACTGTATCACGACAGACCCTCGAACATGGTCACCGAAATATTAGCATCTGATTCGATTTTGAGACGGAGTGATTATGCTGAATTAAAAATTGACAATTCTTATATACAGAGGTTGGTGTCTGCTCACATTCCTTATCTTTTTTTAAGAATTGCAGACATCGGTCATCCTCTGTTCACTCAATAGGCTCGCTCAGTAGTGTGGCTTATGCATTTTGTGAGTGGTGGTGGGCACCGCCCGCCACCCGCAAAAATGAGAGCCTGTCATCTTTGCAGATTGCCCTCATCCCCCAAATGCACTCTGCATAGAGTACTTGTGCAAGTTCTAAATAAATGGGTAGCACAGTGTAGAACAGATGAGTGGAGCGGCATCTAAATCGGACTCAAGCTAAAGCAAGCTGAATTGGCGGCGACTTCGAATCTGAGAGGGATCGATGTCGGTGACCACATCTTCGAGGTCAGATGTCCGAGAAACATGACTAAAAACGTGAACTTGATGAACAACGTTGTTCGTTGCATCGAAGGCGGTTAACCATCCACTCTTGGGATGATAGACGCCTGTATCTATGCCAATCCATCCTTTGCCGCGAGCAATTTTTCCCGGAGTGACATTAGGCAGCGTAAACGTAATGGTATGGCCTGTAACGATGAGTTTGTTGGGGAAATATGGCTTTGTCGAGCTATGGAACGGTTCTCGAATCCAGCAAAACTCATGTCGGGTTTGATTCTCCAGGGTCAGCTCAGGATGGAGTCCTGCATGCACCAACCAGATGTGCCCCAAGTCAAGATGGGTAGGAAATGTCCGAATCCAGTCGAGCTTTTCGAGCAGTTGCTCGGGCTGGTCATAGCTAGAAACCGTTGATTGTCCGCCGCTGTACAACCATGTTTGCAAAGCTTGAGTCGAAACCTTCCCATTCGGAAACGCTTCTAATAGCATTTGCTCGTGATTCCCAAGAAGACTGATGTATCCGCTCGACTGGATAAAATCGAGCACTTGGGCGCTTTTTTCGCCCCGATCGATCAGGTCTCCCAAGAAATAGACTTCATCATTGGAAGCTGGAGCGATCGCCTCCATTAATCTCATTAAGCCATCGTAGTGGCCATGAACATCTCCGATTATGATCTTTCGAGATTGACTCACGCTACTGTGCCTTGCTGACTATCGTTGCCCACGTCTCTAAGGAGATTTCCTCCTTCATTAAATTATGCCCAGTTAAACCAGCCTTTTCCGTAAGGATGCTGGACTAAATTCAAAACTTTAAGGTTGCGTAAATACACAACGAAATTTATAGCCCTCGCAGGATAAACGTTTGGGGCACTTGGGAGGTGTTTATCGAGGTGTCATCCGATCATTACATATAGCGCTATGTCCACACCTCCCGCTTAGGGGATTTTATTTCCACGCAGGTTTCGATTCGTTTGAAATAAATTCGTGGCTGAATGGGTGGGGTTATGCGAAATTCGTCCCCCTCATTGCGCAATCAGGCTACGTTTACTGGTCGAGTTAGTGGGGAGATATCGGTGAATCCGCAGGGGCGATCGCCGGAAAGATGCAAGGTGAGTGTGAAGAATTGGTTGGTCATGAAGATTCAGGGATAGAGAAAATTTAGAATCGACCCACAGCTTCTATCAGAACCTAGGGTCTGTTTTAAAAGTTGTTTTTTCGTGCGCTTTGCGCACGAAAAAACAACCCTTTCAGCTAGTTTTAAAACACACCCTAGGTTTTATGTGTTCCAGCAGGTGACTTGATATGCAATGGGATAACACCCCGACCCCATATTCACCCCTTATTCAAAGCGACGACTCGGTGTTGCAACTCGATGATTCACCGTTGTCGAGCGCGTCTCGCCCACCCTCTGCGCTATTGAGAAGAGACATTGATGGCGATCGCCTCCTTTCTGCCCAGAATCAGCAACGAGAGAAAGGAACGAGGGGGGATGACCGATTCACGGCCAGAGGCGACACCCGCTATAAAGCTCAAGCTGGGGACGATGTCATCATCGTCAAAAAAACTGACAACACCGTTTTCGGCGGAGGCGGCAACGATCTCATCAATGGACGTCGGGGGCGCGGCAACAATGTGCTCAACGGTGGTGGTGGCGACGACGTGCTGATTGGCGGGGGGCGCGATGATGTCCTGGTCGGAGGCGGAGGATTCGACACCTTTGTGATTGCAGAGAGGAAACTCAAGCGAGGGGTGTCTCGCATTCAGGACTTCAACGTCAGACAAGACAGCCTTCTTTTCAAGGACGTAAGAAACGTTGATGCTCTGAATGATGTGACCCTCAAACAGGAAGGTAAAGCCACGGTTGTCATGGTGGGGCGGCGAGAAGTCGCGGTGATTGAAGGGGCAAGGGGCAAGCGAATAAGACCCAATCAGCTTAAGCGAGCGGATGTCTTTGGGTTTGGCTCGTTGCCCAATATTTCGATTTCAGATGCGTCGATTCCTGAGGGGACGGGCGGAACCACCAGTGGAGCGTTTACCATCAGCCTGTCCAAGGCATCGACAGATACAATTTCGGTGCGATATGCTGTTGTGCCTCAAACCGCCACGCCTGGGGCAGACTATACACCTGTGGCCGGAACTGTAACGTTCGCCCCTGGAACGACGAGTCAGACCATCTTTGTTCCAGTTATCAGTGATGCCGTTGAAGAAAATGCTGAAACGTTTTCGGTCAAGCTGAGAAAGCCAACCAAAGGGGCGATCGCTGACTCTGACGGGATTGGAACCATTCTGGATGATGATGGTGAACCCACCTTATCGATTGTCAGTAACGTGACGGTGGTTGAGGGAAATGCTCCCAGCACCGCCACATTCACCGTGACGCTCAGCCCCATCAGCTCAAATACGGTCACGGTGGACTTCAGCACCGCCAATGGAACGGCAGTGGCCGGACAGGATTATGGATTTGTGAGTGGCACGCTCACCTTCACCCCCAACACCCTCACCCAAACCATTACCGTCCCTATCTTTGGGGGCGAGGTGGTTGAGAACAATGAAACTTTCTTTGTTAATTTGGGGAATCCTGTCGGGGCTCCGGTGAGTATTGCCCAATCCATCGCCACGATTTTGAATGATGACGTGGCCGCTCCACCCAACACTCAACGGCGCGGGAAAAAGCTTGAGAAACCATCGGCGCAGCCTGATTTTGACTTTGAAATCTATGAGACTGATGTGAATGGGAATCCGGTGATTGATGCAGATGAAAACCCACTCAGAGGTCTATTCAACCATTCGATCGAAATTTTTGACTTTTCTACCGTTGGGTTTATTGGAGACTTTGACTCCAGCTTAGATTTCGCCCTGGGGAATCTAAAAACGATGCGTTCTGGGAATGAAATTACCTACATCTTCTCGTCTAAGACCGTTGATGCTCGCTATGAGAATCCATTTTCTGGTGGACTTCAAGAAGAGGTGTATTCAGGGGATGTATTAAAGCTGTCAATTTTCTTAGATTCACCGGATATTCCCAGTGATTTTGACGCGAATCGCGCGGTGAATGACTTGCAGTACATCATCACCAACGATGTCTTTAAATATGCCGAGGCGGGCACAGCTTATGGGGGCATCTCCATTAATGATGTTCAGTTTGCTCCACTGATTTGCTTTGATTTTGACCCCGATGATGATTTTGATGGCGGCGCAAACTGTGAGGACATTGTTGAGAATGTGACATAGATCCTTACTTGAACCACCGTAACCGTTCCCTTCGACTCCGCTCAAGGGACGCTTACGGCCCTTAGGATTAGCTCCCATGAAACAACATGTGACAAAACAAAGGGCGATCGCCGGAAAGATACGAAATGAACATGAAGAACTGGGTGACTCGCGAATAGGTGTGGATCAATCAATCTTGAGATGAATCACCTTGAGATGAATCACCTTGAGATCAATCCATAGGACATTGATTAATCGTGTGGGATTGATCCATCGCAGTTTCCTTACTAACCGAGGTTCTCAGTAGTTCAGAGGTGACAGGTTATGAATTTGGATGACACCCCCAATCCAACTTCGACGCTAGGCCAAATCGATCTTTCGGTGGTTCAACCCTACGATTCACCCTATGATTCACCGTTGTCGCAGCCGTCTCGTCAGACATCTGCGCTCTTGAGAAGAGATGTTGAGGGCGATCGCCTCCTTTCTGCCCAGAATCAGCAACGAGACAAAGGAACGAGGGGCGATGACCGCTTCACGGCGAGAGGCGACACCCGCTACAAAGCCCTCGCTGGCGATGACGTGATCATCATCAAGAAATCTGACAACACGGTTCTCGGAGGCGGTGGCAATGACCTCATCAATGGGCGACGGGGACGTGGCAATAATCTGCTGAACGGTGGACGGGGAGACGATGTGCTGATCGGGGGCGGTCGCGATGATGTCTTGGTCGGCGGTGGAGGATTCGACACCTTTGTGATCGCAGAAAAGAAATTGAAGACGGGAATCGTGCGCATTCAAGACTTCAATGTGAAGCAGGACAGCCTTCTCTTCAAAGACGTAAGAAACATCGAGGACATGGATGACCTCACCCTGAGAAAGCAGGGGAAAGCAACCGTCGTCAGCATCGGTCGGAGAGAGGTCGCCATTATTGAAGCAAAAGGCAAACAAGTCAGTCCCAATCAGCTCAAACGAGCCGATGCGTTTGGGTTTGGCTCTTTGCCGAATATCTCGATTTCCAATGAGTTCATCCCTGAGGGAACGAGTGGAACCCGGAGTGCCGTTTTCACCGTCCGCTTATCCAAAGCCTCGACGGATGCGGTGTCGGTTGACTATGCGGCGGCGGCTCAAACTGCAACCCCCGGAGCGGATTATACTCCCGTGTCCGGTACTCTAACCTTCGCGCCTGGAACCACGAGTCAGACCGTCGTTGTTCCTGTCATTAGTGATGCGATTGCAGAAAATCCAGAAACGTTTACCGTCAAACTGAGTAAGCCGAAAAAAGGGGCGATCGCCAACGCCGAAGGAATTGGAACCATTCTGGATGATGATGGGGAGCCAACGCTGTCGATTAGCGACATTACGGTTCTTGAAGGGAATACCAACAGCACTGCAACCTTCACGGTGACCCTCAGTCCCACCAGTTCCAATGTAGTCACCGTTGACTTCAGTACCGCCAATGGCACCGCAACGGCTGGACAAGATTATGGAGCAGTGAATGGTACGCTCACCTTTACCCCCAACACGCTCCAGCAAACCATTGCCGTGCCTATCTTTGGGGGCGAGGCCGTGGAAAACGACGAAACCTTCTTCGTTAATCTGAGTAATCCAATTGGCGCTCCAGTGAGCGTATTTCAAGCCGTGGGTACGATTTTGAATGACGACATCGCCCCTCCCCCCAACGCTCAACGTCGCGGCAAAAAGATCGAGAAACCCTCTGCGGGACCCAATTTTGATTTTG
>JAYKJC010000586.1:0-5844 GCA_035285885.1 Leptolyngbyaceae cyanobacterium
ACACGATCAAGGGGCTGCTTTAACCGATGACGAAAGTGGGAATGATAAACCATGCAGATTCAGAGCATGCAGATTCAAGTGTGAAAGAAACGCTTTTGGATAAAGCATTACGCAGTACGACGAATTATTCATTCTAGACTAAAGCTCATCCTGATGAAACGGTACCGTCCCATCTTCAACAGATGATGATCACCGATGATAGCGGTTTGCAATCGCATGAAGTTCACAAACGGGTGTGGAGAAGTGCGATGTACGCCATACGATCACTCCTAACGCAAACAATCCTCAGTTCTAAAACCTATGTCTCAGCAAACACTCCAGTATCAAGCGACGACGTTAGGAAATGAGATTTTCCTACTGAAGAATGTGATTGATGCGCAGACCTGTCAACATCTCATTCGCATCGCAGAAACGGCGGATTTTCAGAATGCAGGCATTCTCATGGAAACCATTGATAACTCCGTCCGTAGTAACGATCTGGTTCAGCTCGGGGGGGCGAATGAACTCAGTCAATCCACCAATCAGTTGATTCTGGGAAAATTGCCTGTGGTCAAGCAATTTTTATTTGATCAATATGGAGTGCGGTTTCCCTATGCAGAGCCGTGTTCAATTCTCCGATATCGAACCCATCAGTTTTACAAGCGACATGTCGATAACATTCTACTGTCGAGTCGCTTCCAAGAAGTTCAGCAGGGTATTCCGACACGAGACATCAGCGTTGTGGGGTATCTGAATGATGATTTTCAGGGCGGTGAAACCTACTTTGATCGTCAGGACGTTAAGGTGAGTCCGTACGCTGGAGCCGTTTTGTTATTCCCGTCCTATTTCACCCACCCCCATCAATCCCTTCCCATTCTCAGTGGCACGAAATACGCTTTTACCAGTTGGCTGTTTCACTAGCAAGAGAATTTGGAGCTTGTTTACCCATAGAATCCCAGAGAGATAGGGCAGCGGGCTCAGCCCGGTACGTGTTTAGTGTTCTCTAATTTCTGGTTCCCTGCCAGAGGCAGGGAGCCGTTGCGGGAGCCTCTGGCTCCACACTTGAATGGGAGCCAGAGGCTCTAGCGGGCAGTCCCAGCGTCTCGCTGGGAACAAGGAATACTAAGTATCGTAAGGGTTTCGAGGGGTTGGGATCGATTCCAGGGATTCTCCATTGATGACAAGCTGACGCTGTCCGTTCAACTCTTCTGTCATCATGGTGCCTTGAACTCGAAACCATTTGTCTTCTGGAAACTGGGTGCGATCGCCCTCAACTTTCACAGGCAGCCCAACCGGATATGCATCGGCGGCACAGCAGGTGATGATGAACCGAGAAATCATCAGATACCCCTCGGGCAACTCTGGCGGATACACGACAAATCCTTCAACGCTTACTGGATCCCCCATATACGCATCTGGCTCGGGGTACACATTAATGGTGCGAATCCAGTCCAGCAAGGACCGATCTTCAGGTTGATTGGATACCTGAAACGACTGAGGTTGAGACCGCGTCATTGCTAAGGTGTCTGTCACCCCTCGTTGCAGCGCAATATCGCTGGCAAACGGACGAGGCGTATACAGTAGCCCTAAGCAGGCGATCGCTACCAATAGCCCACTCCCGAAGCCCGTTGGCAGCACCGTAATGTGTTGGGCTTGAAGGTTTGCCCGAGTTTCTAAGAGTCTCTTTGAGTTGATTCGAGCAAAAAAGCCCACCAACTGCCAGCTTGCTAGAACCAGCAGGCTAAACCCAGCGCTGACCGCAAGCCAGATGTAATCTGGGTGCAGCAAGTAGTAGATCTGCCCGCTAATCCAATACTTCAGCAGCAAAGCTCCCCATAGGAGTAGCGCGGAGGTATCAAGCCAAAACATCCAGTTTCTCCTGTTTGGGTCTGGCATGGGGGCTGTGCGTGAGCGAGGCAATCGAGTTTTAACGGTCATAGCCACTGAAAACTGACATTACTGAATATCCAAACTGAACGATCCAATGTGTACCCTTGTCTCTTACTACAAAAAAGTGAATGAAAAATGACTGTAAATGTCTACAAATTAGTGATTCTGTGATAAGTTGACGCACGCATTGTCGAGTGTCATGCCTCAGCCGTTGTTCTCATCCAAGAATGGGGTACTCCTCAACTGAAATACAAATTCACCAACAGCGTCAGCAGGAAGGTGAGTTGTGCAGCCAGGGCAAATAAATAAAGGATGGCTCGCCCCCGAAACACAGACATCAGCAGACCAATATTTTTCACATCAATCATTGGGCCGAACACCATAAATGCCAGCAATGATCCACCCGTGAACGTTGAAGCAAATGATAGGGCAAAAAATGAATCGACGGTCGAACAAATAGACACCACCCACGCCAACGTCATCATGGTGATAATTGACGTCACAGGGCCTTGCCCCAGGGTCAAAATGATTTCTCGTGGAACGGCAACCTGAACAATGGCGGCGATCGCACTTCCGAGAACAAGAACACCTCCCAGCTCCCGCAGCTCTTGAATCATGTTGTCCGCGAGTAACTGGAAACGCTCAGGCCAGGGTCGAGATAGAACCGAACCAGAGGAGGAGGCAAAGACAAGGCTGGGTTCTAACCGCTGAGGCTGGTTGGGCTGTCCCAATAGAAAAGTGCCGGATTGCAGAAGCAACGATGACGAGGGCGATCGCCCTCCGTTTTGCGACAATCTTGCTGGTTCTTGCAGCATGTTGGCCGTTCCGGGCTGTAGTAAAGGACGCAGATCTTTCTGAGAACTAAAAATACACCCGATAATCGTCGCAATCAGGATAGAGAAGCCGATTCTCAGAAACACAAGTTCAGGTTGATCCCGAAAGGCTGTCCATGTCGCCCAAAAAACAATCGGATTGACCGTCGGTGCGGCGAGTAGGAACCCAATGGCAACGGATGAAGGTACGCCTTGAATGATGAGTCGCCGAGCTACAGGAACATTTCCACACTCGCAGACCGGAAACAGAAAGCCAAACAAGCTACCCGCGAAGGCCCCTAGAATCGGATTCTGCGGCATCGCTTTGACGAGTTGACGCTCATCAACAAAAAGTAGTAATGCACTAGAAAACAAAACACCTAACAGCAAGAATGGCATGGCTTCAACCATCAAGCTGAAAAACAGTGTTAGTGCATTGGTTACATATCCCATACAAGCAAGCCTTTCCAGACTGAAGACAACAATTTTAATTCAGTTGTAGGGGCCTTTGTTTGGTTGGTGAAACCAAGCCACCTCCCACGTTTAGTAGCAGAATTATGCTTTTCAGAGAGTATTTATCTACACATCACCATATATTAACTGAATCTTCTAAGGATTGACAGATAAGCGATCCCCGAGATTCTCGTAGATTCTTGTAAGTTGCGATCGCCTCCTTGTGCTTCTGGAAAATGGTTCTGGAACGTTTTTATCGCTTTACGCCTTTGCGTTAGGACATTAAATCAGCATGTTTCTCCCGCGTAGCGGAGAAAACATGCTCAAACCTTAACCATTAGGGCTATGGAGATGTTTTGGGGTTTAGAGAGGTTGTGGGACTGTTTTTATGCTTAAAGTGGTTACAAACCGCCGGACATGAGGAATATCAGGACACATCCAAAAGACTAAAGATTTTTAACTTCCTCAGGAACAATGACGTCATGCCTGCGTCATCTGGAGCATTACCATCACGACTCGATTCAAGCAGGGCTGATGTTCAGAACTTCAGGCGCATGTTTGAGAAAAGGGCTACTCACGGAGATAGTAAACGCTTGAGGGTGTTGGGCACTACAGCTCTATCTGTACACCTAGCTATCCCAATTCCTTGAGGGCGATCGCTACCAATTACTAAAACTTCGACACTTTCACCAGCGTAAAATGGGGCAAGCTTATGATACAAGCAGAATATTCTGAATCCAACGCGCTGGTTGATCTGCCCATCATGATCGACTCTAAGAATATCTCTGCAAACCATCGTCATCGTCCGCATAGCTCATCATCGATGCAAACATCCCGCTCTGGCGATAAACCTCTGTCTCCACGGACGAAAGCCATCATTCGAGAAGCTGATGAAATTCGACATCTATTGATGCAGCTTTCCTGCTTTTCCCATGAGCAAGCAGGAATGCAGTATCAGATTCTCGAACAACACGAGAAAATCAAACACTTAAATAGCTTTGGGAAACAGCTGTTAATTCGTATGTTCCGAAGTAACGATCGGTTCTGGGGATATAAGGTCGATTTTGACAACTATATTCTCAAATCCGATGTTCTGTTTCTGGTCGGAACGTTATGCGATAGCTTTGACTACATGAACACAAGCCCGATCTATGGATTAAATGTTCTCGACATCGGATGTGGAGCCCTTTCTACTTATGGCCCTCCAGATGAGAAGCAGGACTTATTGTCCCAGTTCCATGCTGACCGTCCTCCGATTGCGACAGAAATGCTTCAGATGCTCGGCGCTAAAACAATCGGACTTGACCCACGTGCCAACAACTCAGGCGAGTATAAGTACGATGTGGCGTACAAGCATTTCAAAGTAGAGTTTGACGGCGTTCATCAATGGCTGCAAACCACCCAGCAAAAGTTTGACGTCATTTCTTGCATGAATCTGTTTAATCGGCAAAGTTTTCTGTACGACCATTCTGATGTGGAAGACACAGCGGCTTTCTTTAAGGATCTTCGAACGGGTCTTCTTCCCGATGGATTACTTTACAGCAGTCCTCCCTTCATCCCATCTTCAGATGAAAATCGGAGTTCTAATCGACGTATTTTCACTCGTGCCGGGTTCCGGATTTTGCACGAAGGATACTTTTTGATTTTGACGAAAGCCTAGAGACGTGCGTGAAAATTACAGCGCTGTGCGCTGAGGTTAAGCACAGTTGTGTGGGGCGCACCTCGCCCCACACAACTGTGCCTGTGCTTAATGCAAATGCACATCGCTATACATCCTAAAAATTCCACAAACAGAGGGATGGGCTGAAGCACGTCCCTCTCTTGGGAATTGTAAGTTTTGGCGCATTTCCCAGTGCACTGTTTCAAGATGAGTGAACTGCATGATTAAACTTGAGGAGTTCGAGGCTGCGATCGCCATAAGTCGCTTCGATCTGCACCTGACAGCATGAGATCGCGAAATCGTTTAATTCTTCAGGGGCAACCCCATACATGGCCTGAAAAATATCTGGCTCAACCCGACAAAACCGAGGCCGCTGCTCATAAATACGACACTCTCGGGTCGTGGCATCAAAGTGCCGACACCACCCATCCTCCTGGACAAGCGAAAAGTAAGTCTCAAGCTCATCAGGGGAGAGATATTCACTCAACTCAGGACGTTCGAGGGGATCTAAATAACAGCACGCTCCACATCCTTTAATACACTGCCAGGTTGCCATGTTGGTTCATTGTTTCTAGAAATTGACCGTGGGTACAGCCCTAGGGGCTGAGGTTGATGGAGACCTCCCGCAGTACAGGAGTTTTATCCCACTCCAGGTATTAACGCTAGGGCTGACGCAAAAGCGAAGTGAGGCTCCATCATAGCGTCTCGCATTTTAATAACACTATTCCAACGGTGTATGTAATCAGGTAAAATTATGACGCGAATATGATAACCGCTATCACTAGGTTGTTTTGGGAGGAGCGATGGATTTTTTAACTAGCTTGTTCAGCAATATCAATTTTGAAACGATCATTCAGTTAACTTTGGTTGCTGCAATCATGATTTCGGGGCCTGTTGTGATCTTTTTACTGGCAGCGAACAAGGGCGATCTGTAGTCCAGGTACTTTCTCAGCCTACGCTCTAGAAAGAACACAACGCTATGAGCATTGGCTAGGTACAGTCGTGGGGGGGGGCCCGCGCCCCCCCCCCCCGCGTGTTGTTGGGGCCACC
>JAYKJC010000587.1:0-7196 GCA_035285885.1 Leptolyngbyaceae cyanobacterium
GGACAGAGATATCGACACCAAAATCGACGTTCAAACAGCGCTGAGCAAATCATCGCTCCGGCGGTGATCAGCAGCAACAGCCAGGCAGAAAGATAAGCGACGTTGGGCAGATTCCACAGTTCTTCCCAAAGCAAAATGAGGGCAAAGAGGGCAAAGAGAAACCAGCCGCCCCATCGCTCGGCCTGACGCCGAGGCCAGGGCCAGAGAGTGCGGGGAAATAGCCAGAGGGAAAGCTTTTGGGTGATTTCGCCGTAGATCATAAAGGGACAGACGGCACACCAGATTCGTCCTAGAAACGGAAAGATGATGAGAACAAGGGGCCACCACCATGCCCAGAATAGATTCAGGGCAATGTTTTGATCGCGGGTTTGGGGTCCCCAGAACAGCAGTCCGACCACGACGGCAAAGGCCGTCAGGGTAAACCCGTAGTTGATGCGATCGGGCCACCAGGGACTGCGGAGAATGTTTCGGAGGGTGGGGTAGGCGTTTAGCAGATTCAGCCGGAAGCGTCGCGTCTTGGTGCTTTCTGACCAGAAAATTTCTTCCGTCAGCACCGATTCACCACTTGCCTGAATCAGGGCGCGGCTGACCATGCTTTCCAGTTCGGCAATGTTGCCCGGAAAATCGTAGCCCTGGAGGCTCCGAATGGCTTTCGGGTCAACGGTGGGTTTGGGAAGACCGCGATCGCGACACATGAGACTGATGTAGTAGCCGACGTGATCCTCAATGTCAGCTTTTCGCACCCGCAATGGCGGCACTTTGATGAGGGCGATCGCCTGACACTGCTGAATGTCCGAGAGCATCCGTTCGGAGGTCAGAATGATGCGGGCTTCACAGCGTTGGGTATCAGCGGGGGGATCGGTGTCTCTCTGAATCGGCGTGTAGGTTCCTGTTTCTAAAAGATGCAGCAGTCGGTCTTGGAGGGGGGAAGGAAGTTCTTGAATATTGTTGAAAATGACCGTGCCTGACCCAATCCAGTCCAACAGTCCTCGCTTGCCGCCCGAACGCCCAAACACACCAATGCCGCTGTCTTGAACGGTGTCGCAGTTGATTTGAATCAGGGGTTGACGGCGATCGCTCGAACCAAAATGAATCAGAGCGGCGGCATTGTCTTTGCCTAACCCTGGTTCTCCAAAAATCAGGACGGGTTGGCGATCGCCCGATGCCTTGCGAATGGCTTGCCGCAGCCGCACCGCATAGCGACTCGCCCCAATAATGCCCCGACGAACTTTTGGCACCAGGTAGGGCCGCAGGGCAATTTGGCGTTCTTGCTCATAGGCGAGTTGAGCCGATACTGCATCTAGCTCAGCCGCCAACTGACGCGAGAACACCTGGTTAATTTCTGGATACTCCTGGAGAATGGCCTGGGCCGACTCGCGGGACAGCGTCCACACCTCACAGTCCGTCAGCGTAATCACCGTCTGCTCGGCGGGCAAGTCGAGCAGGATTTCGCGGAGATACACCACCGCTCCTGGTAGCAGGTTGGTGGCTTCGGCGGGACCAGTCAGGCTGGTTCGATAGCTTTCTAACTGGCCTGATTTGAGGAAATAGATGGCAGGGGGCGGCGTGTCTTCTAACACCAATCGTCGATTGGCTTGAAGGTGTTCGAGCTGCATGGCCTGGGCGATCGCCCCGAGCGCTTCCTGACCCAGGAGGGAGAGAGACGTGTTGGTTATGAGCCACTGCACCCGTTCGGACGGTTCCATAGTGTGATCCTCATGATGATGAGTGGACGTGGTCGAATGTTTGGATAAACACAGTCAAAATGCCTGAATTCATTCAAACATTCAATCCGTCTTAAGAATGGGGATGAATCAGCGTGTGGTAGAGCGATCGCAACTTCAGCTCAATTTCATCCAGCTCCTTCTGGGGGTTTGACCCCTGGACAATACCTGCGCCCGCATACAGCCGCGCATGACGACCATTCAGAAGTGCTGAGCGAATACCCACTAGGAACTCACTATTCCCATGACCATCGATCCACCCCATGGGAGCTGCATAGAGCGATCGCTCAAAGGATTCGTGATGTCGAATCAATTCACACGCCATCTCCCGAGGCACTCCGGCCACCGCAGGGGTAGGATGCAGCGCTTCAACGAGGTCGATGGGGTGCAGATGAGACGGAATCTCTGCGTGGATGAGTGTTTGTAAATGCTGAATGGTCGATAACGGCAAGATTTTCGGAGCCAGCGATCGCGTCGGGTTGAGCCCCAACTGAACAAGCTGCTGACGAATGAAATTCACCACGAGCTGATGTTCGTGCAACTCCTTTCGATTATGCAAAAGCGTATGGGCAAGGTGAAAATCTTCTGAGGGAGTCCGCCCACGGGGAGCCGATCCGGCGATCGCCTCTGTAATGAGATGCCCTGATTGGATGCTCAGCAGTCGCTCTGGGCTGGCACTTAAGAAGGTCTGACCCGGTTCAATTTGACTGGAGAATAAGTAGCAATCTGAATGATAGTGGCGCAACGACTGGAGCGAAGCCGACACCTCTAACCGCTCATCCAACTCGATGTCAAGCGCATGGGCTAAGACAGCTTTATTTAAAGAGGTTTGCTCAATGGTCTCCAACACCGATTGAACGGTTTGCACGAATCGGGCTCGTCCCTCAGGCGACACCGTTGGCAAAGCCGGGTAGCGATTTTTAGAACAGCGGTGAGGTTCCTCGACTTTGAGATGAGGTGGAAGGTGAGGGGGGGTGTCTGAATGCATCAGCCGCTGACCAAAGGATCGAGCAATGACCGACGATGCAGAACTTGACGACGATCGGGGCGATCGCTGGGCAGAGGATCGAGCCCCATTTCCTGAGTAGCTAAACCGTCGGCTGGAACACTCCCGATCTGAACTGAGTTTTTTCAACGTCATCATCACCTCCCAGACAGACATGCAGGAGGCTCTGAACGCACGGGGCTTTGCCAAAGGAATATTGGCTACGAAACTTCCCAGGGATTGATGACGGGCAATTTGCCACTGGGGAAGCACAATCGTTGAGGGTGATGGGTTTGAAGGTGATAGGTTTGACGCCCCATCGACCGCATCAAAAAAAGTAAATTGACAGAAGACTCGGGGCTCAGCAAAGGGGCGATTGACCGGGCCAATGGGAACAATGCGCTGAAACAGTTCTTGAATGACCTGTTTGGATTGGGCAAATCGCTGGGAGCCAGAAAGCCGCACCTGTTCTGCACACCCGATGGCGGCGATCGCCTCGTCCGTTTTGCGGTTTTCCCAATAGAAGTGAGTGAGCGGAGCGGAGGCCAGCGATTGGAGGGCCATCAGCGGATCGACCCCATCAAGCGGCAGTGAAAGGCTCAAAAAATGTCGGGGCGTGCGGACATCTGTTAAATGAAACCCTGCTGGCCGAACTGTGACGCGTGAGGTATCCGCAATCTCGACAACTGCAGACTGCTGAATCGCGGACTGAATAAAGGCAAAAAACTCTTCAAAAGACTGAATATGATCGAGGCTGAAAAATGGGTCTTCACAATAAGGCGTGACAATCATAAGGCTACCAGCATCAGTTCTGGAGATCACGTCGAACAGAAGCCTGATGCGTGCTACTTGGAAATGTGTTTGACCATGCTATTTCCAATAACAGATGCAGTTTCAACACTTCTGCCCTTTTAGTGTAAAGCAGCATGGAATCCCTATTCTTTTGAAATCTATACAGGTCAAAGGATACAGTAACATTTCGCAATATTTCACCAAAGATGACTGCGCCCCAGCGGGTGACCTCCACCAGACAATCCAGAAACGCAATGCGTGAGCGATAGCGCTGCGCGAAGCAAAACGACTCGGATCAGCAACGCAAAGGGATTCGCAAGTCCCTGATCTAAAGACAAATAGAATTGTGTATAAAAAATATTAGAAAATTCAGTATTAACAACAGTCTTTTGATTTCTTTGATATTTATTGCTACGTAATGCGAGGAGATAGAAACCTCAATCGCATGTGAAAAGTGGAACAGATTGCACCTCTCACACTTCATTTCACAAATCACTCATGAACGCTTTGTTCACCAATCGGCAATAATCGCTGGGAGCATTAACTGGGCGTGCATCACCAATCACCCTTATGTCTTGAGAATCACCAACGTAAGGGATTGGTAAAGCTTCAGTATTTTTCTTGAAAAAGTTCCGGATAATGCTATATTTCAAAACATAAGCGACAGTATTTCTGCGCTTAATGCACGTATTGCATTTAATAGCACTACGGTCTTGATACCGCCGTCACTATAGACACCTTTGTTCCTGATAGATCGGCCATTGATTTGATTTTTGTGTAAGTGAAGACAGTTTGTCTCCATTGACTCAAAGATCTGAACATTAGAGATCGACATTGGGTTTCGCCAATTGGATTCTCTGGAATCCTCTTGTTTGGTGAGGCGATCATGTGCAGCTTTTTAATGAACAATGGTGCGAAAAGTATACTTGTTTGATTTTGTTGAGCATGATGGATATTGCTCTTAGCCGCTCGCCCTAACTTATTGCTGATAGGTCATTCAACTGACATCACCTAGGTTAAGCTTTGAGCTACATCTGCTACTTTCCTTTGAGATAAAGAACTTATCGCGGTTGTTCAAAAGTTAACGTTTGCGGTTGAACTCTGAATGTCGGTTTTTCGGCTCAGTCGGGGTTCAAGGTTTGACGCACAAACTCTCAGATTGGGAGTTTCAGAATAGCTCTTATCTACATGATTCGAAGTTATTCGAAGTTTAGTTATGCATTCAAACACGGCAATGTTTAACGCTTGATTTCTACATTGAAAAAATAATGATATTGATGGTTCCTGAATGTTAATAATTCTGGAATGTCTGTGATGCCGTTAAATATTGGAAGAAATGTACTTTTCAGTTTTACGTGCATTATTTTGTTCAAACAAGTTATTTTTTGTGGTGAGCGTTACATAAGATTTATTGCCCTTGTGTATTAATCTAGGGGAAAGTATTCAGTCTTTTAACTTTAGTTTTCTAACTAGAGAGAACCATGTGGCTTTATTAGGAATTCTCCTTGATAAAGTATGTTCCACTATGTCTGAAAATCTTAACTTAATTTTTCGAGCTTGTTATGAAAGATAATTAGTTATGGAGGCTTTTCCTGAATAGGGTAAGGCAGGAGTCCTTTCAAATTCATTTTTCTTAATTGAAGTGTGATGGAACTATTTCACTGATGTTGATATCTAAACTATTAGTTAAAGATTCTCCAATTTTGAATGAAGTTTCTGGCTTTAAGGAAACATTTTTCACAGACGTCTAAAAAGCAAAAGTGTTCCTTGGGTTGGGAAAATGACCTTCAGGTCTGCTGGTCTCACACGTGGTAACTCGGCAACGGTTCAGGGCTGTTGAATGTAAGTTTTCGATTCTTTTCAACTCATTCTTTTCAAGAAGGTTGAGTTACAAAACTGCGACGTAGAGTGTATTGGTCTTAAAAAGTGTTGTAGTCGGGCGTTTGTCTGGCAACTTGAGCAGTGAATGTTGTCAGGCGTGAGTCATTAATTAGTCGTTTTTGAGAGGTTAATTGCATATGAGCAATGCAACAAATGCGATGGAATCAGGAAGTAAGGTTGGATTTCTTAAAACTCATGAAGCCAAAATTTGGTGGCTTTTGAGAATTGGGGTTTGTATGGAATTTATTGGTCATGGTGCATTCGGCGTCATTACCAAAGAAGGATGGTTACCCTACTTTGCAGTGTGGGGAATTCCGGAAGGTCCCGCTTGGAAATTAATGCCGATTGTCGGAACAATGGATATTGTTCTGGGTATTCTTGCGCTGTTTACACCCCGCAAAGGGTTCTTTTTATTCATGGCTGCGTGGGGACTCATGACGGCGTTTCTCCGTCCTCTTGCGGGTGAGCCTGTGAGTGAATTATTCGAGCGTTCCTATAATTACTGTGTTCCTTTTGCTGCGTTTCTACTCATCTTATGGGATGCAAAATCTCATGGGTGGTTCCATCGAGTTAAGAATATTCCAACTCTGACGAAGAAACATTGGAGTGCGATTCGATGGTTGCTACAGATTGCGATCGCCGTTTATCTAATCGGTCATGGCGCATTCGGTGCATTCGATGCGAAAGCGGGTTTAGCAGGCCACTATGATGCAACGGGAATCTCAGCATTATTTGGATCGACTCAAGCGGCATTGACGACCATTGGTTGGTTTGAAATTCTGCTGGGTGTAGCGGTTCTATTTGCACCCATTGCACCACTGCTGTTTTTCATCTTCGCATGGAAGGTGGTAACGGAATCTCTGTTCATTTTCTCTGGTGCTTTCTGGGGCGGATTTGAATTCATTGAGCGTGGAGCCAGCATGGTTGCTCCTTTGGCTCTGTATTATGTGTTCAAGGTCCTCAAAGAGCGGGAGACAAGCTCTGTAGATAGCGCTGCCGAATCTGAAGAGTGGGTTTCTGTTAAGTAGGTTTGGGAAGATGCCCTCAGTCGTTCTGAGTATGTGCTTAGCGTAACCTCCTCGAACTCCCCCTTGGGAAGCTACCGTGTACACACATCTCGATTAGGTTGCCAAAGTTCTGGAAGATCCCCCTTAAATCCCCCTTAACAAGGGAGACTTCCGATCCGGTTCCCTCCTTTTTAAGGAGGGTTAGGGAGGATCTAACTCAGCCCAGGCTAGATCAGAAGACTTGTGTGTACACCGTAGCCTTGGGAAGGGGAGAACTAAGCTTCCCGCCTTCCCAAGGGGGGATTGAGGGAGGTAGAAACTGCCAACGCGAGACAAGTGCCGCTCTGAGGGCATCTTTTGTATTGGATTCAATTTTAATCATCAGCTAATTTAAATTTATTAGGGTCTGTTTTAAAAGTTGTTTTTTCGTGCGCAAAGCGCACGAAAAAACAACCCTTTCAGCTAGTTTTAAAATACACCCTTAGCATTATTGGCGTTGCTGAATATGTGGATAAATCAGCAATTTCCGGATTCACAAATGACCGACTGCAGGGGCGTACGGCCGTACGCCCCTACGAAAGTTATTCCTCGAATCAGCAAAGCCGCATTTTTTGATTTTGGCGAATATAGATTTCCGCGAGTACAGATGTCCACATGCCTCGCAAGCATTTGAAAAAGAACGATAGAGAATTGGGATTAGATTTGCCAAATATTGGGACGCTGAAAAATAGTTCATTCCCTATATGCCGTTCGATTGAGTTACACAACGTGACGCGGGGTTAGAATTCAAGCGTTTGAAACTCAATA
>JAYKJC010000588.1:0-8056 GCA_035285885.1 Leptolyngbyaceae cyanobacterium
TAGCCAAAACGGTGAGATAGCGTAGGTTGGTGTTGAACGAAGTGAAACCCAACGCCAGCAATGGTTTTGTTGGGTTACGCTAGCGCTAACCCAACCTACAACCTACATTTTAAGGCGTGTCCTGCCAGTAGGATGGGTTAGCGTTAGCGTAACCCATCGTTCGCGTAGTGTCTCCGAAGGAGTTAACCATTGCCGATGTTGGGTTTCGCTCTGCTCAACGCCAACCTACACCAGAACTTTTGTCAGTCAACCAGGTGTGGGTCACACGTAGGACGAGTAAGTTAACTGACCTTAAACTGACCGATACTTTGCTGGAGGTTATCTGCAACGTCTCGCAGTTTCTCAAACGAAGTCGAGACTCGGTTAGCCTCATCTGATGTCTTCGTTGCGATTTGTGCCACGTCTTTAACCGTGTGGGTCACCGTTTCAGCCGCTTGAGTTTGCACAACCGTTGCCTGAGCAATGGACGCAACCAATTGACTGATGAGGTTACTCACGTCGTTAATCTTATCTAGACTGTGGCGGGTATCATCCACCAATTTGGTACCTACGACGACCTGCTCGGTTCCTTCTTCCATGGCCGTAACCACTTCGTTGGTCTCAACCTGAATGTCAGCAACCAGCTTCCGAATTTCTTCCGTTGCTTCTGCTGACTGGCGAGCCAACCCTCGAACCTCTTCTGCAACCACCGCAAATCCGCGTCCTTCTTCACCCGCACGGGAGGCTTCAATGGACGCATTCAGAGCCAGCATGTTTGTCTGCGCCGCAAAGGTACTAATCAGTTCGACGACGGTCGAAATTTTCTGCGAAGACTCACCCAGGTGCTTCACCTTCTTGGCGGTTTCTGCCACCGTTGCGCGAATGGACTGGATACCATCAACCGTACGGTTCATGGCCTCGTCTCCCTCACTTACGGTTTGAGCCGCCTGTTGCACGGCCCGCTCCGCTTGCTCAGCGTTCGCAGCTACCTCTCTGATTGCATTGGTCATTTGCTCAACCTGAGACAGGGCGTTGGTAATTTCGATCAGCTGACGAGCGGCCTCTGACGATAGAACTCGAACCGATGTTTCATTCTCACGGGTTGTATTGTTTACCTCGGTCGCTGCCTCTTTTACCTGAATGACAATTTTCTTCAGACTTGAAACGATCAGGTTATAGGAGTCAGCAATCGTTCCAATCTCATCGGGGGTGACTCGGGCTGCAACGGTCAAGTCGCCTCGACCAATCGGGTCAACCTCCTGCAACATTTCCAGGGCTCGGCGCTGGAGTTCTTCTTTCAGTCGTCGTTGCTCTTCTGCCTGGCCTTCACTTTGCTTGAGTAGATTGACTCGGTCAAGCACAAGACCCAACTGAGTAGAGAGCTGTTTGAAGAATTCGACTTCATCTTCTTCCCACTGGTGAACCTCACCACAATGGTCTGCAACCAGTAGACCGACCAGCTGATTACCGGGCATTACGGGGATCAGAAGTGTGGATCGAGCCTGTAAATATTTGGCTAGCTTGAGATACTCCGGCGGAAGTCCGGCTTCTAAGGTGTTACCAGCCACAAACATTTGCCCATCTTGCAAGTTTTCCAAGAGCGCTTCTGGAAACTGGAACTGCTTGATGCGTTTGTCGAGGGCACTGGGCAAACCGGATGCGACTGACTCTGTTGTCGCTTCACCTTTATCGTCGGAGATAAAGCGATAGAGGGTGAGGCGATCCAGTTTGAACAGACTCCGCGTGCGTTCGAAGGCGGCGATAAATCCATCGGACAGTCCTTCAGGGGTTGTTGCGGGAGAACCTGCAATCTCCGCTAGAATGGCAGATTCTTCAGCGGCCATGGCTTGCTCGATAATCAAATCCTGAAGCTGAGTCGCCATGGTGTTGATGTTGAGGCCCAGAGAGGCCAGTTCGTCTTGACCTTTGACGTTCATTCGAGCATTCAGAGACCCTTGACCAATCTTGCCGACGGTATCGGCTGCATCCAGGATGGGTTTGGTTGCCCGGTTGGCGATGACACCAGCGAGAAAACCAACGGCGATCGCCGCAAGGAGTGTACCTGACAAGACTGTGAACAGAAGCTGACGTTGTTCTGCGAAGGCAACCCGCGTATCAGTGGTGAGCATGACACCAAAGTCTAGCTCTTCCTGTCCCGCCAGATTTTGCAGAGGAACGTACGTTAACAGCTTTTGACGACCCGTATCGGGGTCAACATCAATTGCCGAGCCCGTTCGTTGAGCTGCTTGCAGCCCTGCAAACTCAGGAAAGTGTTCGGCTGCAGGCTGGTTAATGCGCTCCTCATTTCCAGAGGCTAAGAAATACAGTCCGCTGTTGTCAATAACGAAGAACTCATCTGATTCCGTTGCGTAGTTTTCTGCAACTTTTCCTAACCCCGCAACCGGAAGCTGAAATCGAACAACACCTATGATCGTATCCGTTCCAACCCGCTTCACGGGGGAAGCCAGGTGCATACTCAAGGTTCCTGTGGTTCGAGAAATAGACGGTGGGTTAATGGTGGCTCGCCCCGTACTCATAATTCGCTGGAAATAGTCCCGAGTGAGGTGGTTGGGTACCGGATCGCCTTGTGCCTGAAGAATCGTATCTCCAGCCAGATTGAAGTAGGCAACGCTGTTATATACGCCATACAGTTCGACATAGCGATCAAACATCGCAACCTTTTCTGGTGTCGGGGTCGAGGCATAGAGCTGGGGATCGGTCAGAATGGGGTTTTGCCCCAGGAGCTGAATATCCGAAAAACGGTCGGTCATGAAGACGTTGATTTCACTAGCCAACTGAGTTGCTCTATCAATCTCTGCTTGTCTAATTTTTGCTGTAAGCGATTGATTGGCGAAGTAGTATGCCGCACTTCCAATCAACATAACGGGCACGGTTCCAATTAAGACTGCAAAGGCGGTGGCTTTCCGCTTAATGCTGAGCTTTTGCAGTCCTGATAAGAATCCTCCTTTGGGTGAAGGGGTGGGTTCATCAACGTCTTGCACGAGATCTTCGTCATAGGTCGTGCCATTTCTCAGCAGAGTTGATGAGAAGGCTGATGAATCAGCAGAATTGTTGGAAAATTGGGAATGACCTGCGCGAGATGACGGTGCAGATCGTTGGGATCGTGTCTGAGAAGACTTTGAGCCGTTTTGGGCCGAAGCCGAGTTCTGGTAAGGGGGTTTTGAAGGTAGCCGAGTCATCGCAAAAACCTCTGTATTAACTACGAATCGTGGGTTGTTGGTAGATGCGGCATTCCTGATTCTGGGTCGATGAAGTTCTGAGAAGTAGTGTCAAGTGCAGATAGATTGGGGGATTAAAGCTTCAACGAGTCAATTGCTTCAAAGGATCAATTGCTTCAAAGGGTCAATTTGATTTCGCCATACCCTCCAACATGGCGTGTCCATCTAAAACGGCGAGCATTTCACCTGCTGGGTTTAGCCAATACCCTCTTAAGAAGCGTGCCAGTGTGGGACTCATACTAGAGGCAATGGATGATTGAATGTCGTTGGGATCGCATCGCTCAACTTCCTCCGTTTGGTTAACGATGAGTCCGATCAGTTGGTTGTTCTCAAGTGACGATGAGTCATCCATCGCGTTCACATTTAAGACAACAACGACATAGTTGATATCGCTGCTGGTTTGCTCGTTCCAAGAAACAAGCCCTAAGAAATGCGACAGGTCTGCCAACCACAGAATGTCACCCCGCCAGTTGTAAATTCCCATGACCCAAGCGGGCATGTTGGGAATTGGAGTGACTTGCCCAACGGGAATCGTTAAGACTTCACTTAACTGCTGCATCGGCAACAATGCGGTGATATCTGAGACAAGCTTCAATCGGAGGAATTGATGCTCCTGGGTTGCAGAATCGGCTGATGTCACCACCGTGGCAGTTTTTGCTTGAGCCGATTCGTGTGCTGGGGTGGTTGAGGTGGGTCGCTGGGTTGGCAGTGTGAGCGATCGCCCTCCTGACCCTGGCGATCGCCCCTCAGCGATAGAAAAATCATTGGACATAACATCACGCTCACGCTCACATCTTGATTAATCGCTTCACCGTTTGGATCAGTTCATCATGATCGACAGGCTTTGTAAGATAGGCATCCGCTCCTTGCTTCATCCCCCAAAATCGATCCATTTCTCCACCTTTGGTGGTGCAAAGAATGATGGGAATATTGCTTGTTTCAGGTCTGGTTTTGAGTTCACGACACACCTCAAATCCACTACATCCTGGTAGGACGACGTCTAACACAATGACATCTGGCTTTTTGTTGGAAATGGTGGCGATCGCTTCTTCTCCTGTTTGAGCCACAAGAACATTAATGCCTCCTTGCTGCAAACAACGAGTCAAAACTTGCATATCGGTCATGGAGTCTTCAACAATTAGTGCGGTACCCATAGTAGTTCTCTCGAAAATAAGTAATTCAGAAAATGGATTGTGGTCAGAATTCGCGTCAATGCGTCACAAGTGGATAGAAACCCTTTCAAAAATTAGACCGGATTACTATGGATGGTGATGCATTAAAACGGTGATGCATTGGAACGGTGATGCATTGGAAATGCAATCAATCAGGCGGCACCCTTTCTTAAGTGCTTGCGAATCACACTAAGCACCTTCTCAGCATTCAGTGGTTTGCCAAGAAAATCAGACGCTCCAACAAAATTAGAGCGAATTCGGTTAGTCAAGCCATCATTTCCAGTCAGAATGACGATGGGAACATCCTGAAAGTACGACAACTTACGCATTTGTTTACAAATTTCGTAGCCACTTGCGTTTGGCATCACTAAATCTAGGAAAAGTAACTCAGGTTTACGAGCCATTAAGATCCCAAGTGCCCGCATTGCATCGCTGATTCCCAAATATTCATAGCCTGCGGATGTTAACAACTTTTCCATCACTTGATGCACCATCAGGCTGTCATCTACACAGGCAATCAAATCTCCTTTAATGGGAGCTGATCGATTGTATATGGGAGCACGGAAATCTGGAACATCAATTAATTCAACCCACCCTAAATGAATTAAAGGTAGAAACTTTGACGCCACTGAAACCGAATCTTGGTTAATTTTTACGGCAATATCACGAATCGTCCGCTTTCCATTGAGAAGCGTCACATAAGCTTTATAAAACTGAGCAAATTTGCGGTTATTAAATTTGTCAGCATCCTTAATCCGGAGAGCCTGGTTAAGAGACATTGTTGTGAGATTTTTGCCCTGACAAAATTTCCAAACCTTTGAGAAACCTATCACGACATGCTCGACATCGAGCAAGATAGCGGGCTGAGAAAACGATGTGTCTAATTTAATTTGCTCGACAACATCCGTCGTCTGAGCAATATCAAATAAAATTTCAACTAAAGAATAAAAGACAATCTTTTTTGCCTGAAGAATGGAAATTCTTTCTTGTTCAAGCCACGTTAACAACAATCCATATTCCCAGCCAAACATGAATGAAGCAGACGTTTTAGAGAGGTCTTCACTCCATGTCATTTGAGATGAAATCGCATCTGGATGATAAAGCCTTACTGCTCTATGCCACCGTCTAACTGAATGCTTTCCACCCCGAGCATAAACAATATTTCCTTGGAAAAGATAAAAGATCCATTTTGCTCCAAATGAATCCGACAAAGTCAGTTCACCGCTAAAATGAACCCTCTTGAGAGTCCGAAGGAACTGAATATGTTTCAACACAAAAACCTCTCGAACGCGAAAATAGTGTTAGTGACTAGGAAAACTTTGATCCCTTGCCCTGAGTTGATATAGCGCTATGCGTGATAGCTCAAACCGTTTATGAACGGCAAAGGAAATAAATACAGTGCTCTTAACTGCTCGATAAAGAACCCAATGTTCATTAAAAGCACAAAGAAAAATTCAGAGGAAAAATAGTGAGGCTCATTAAGCCTAAATCTTAAATTCAGGAGATCATTCCCTTAAAGAAAGGAACCACAAGTTTTGAACAAAAGCTAACTTTTATCCAACATACAGGCTCTTTTCTGTTTAGCCGGAATTGGGCCGATATCTTTTAGAGTCAGTTGAGAAAGCAAACGACGTAGATGCGTCGATATAGAGACTCAACATTGGGTCTCTAGATGTTGGAACTCATGTTGGAACTCTCAATATTGGAACTCTCAATATTGGAACTCTCAATATTGGAAATCAATGGTGGTAGGATACAATCGCCTGTCTCTTAATGAAGCAGAAACCCATACTGTTTGTTCCATGGATGCCGAAAAAATTCATGGGCTTGATCAAAATACTGGGGCACTCAAACGTCGGCAGTTCCACTGGCCAGATCATTAATCCTCGCTACTGGCTCACTACTGGGGATCTCTGTTATAAGTAATTCTTTGTAGCTCCATAATGTTCCGTTAAGTTCTAGTGGGCAATAGACTTAATGAACCTTAATTCAATTTTCAAATACATGAATATTTGCCGTACAGCGGCTCGTATCGTTACGCTCGGAGAATCTGAGTGATGATACTGAAGATTGATAGTGATGGCGCGATACAGCGTTCCATCTATGGCATTTGAGGTGCACCACACCCCAAATGCCGTTTTTAGTGACTATTTATTATTTAATGGCTATCTTGGACGATATTCTCCGAGGATTTTGTGAGGGGCAGACGTGAGCTGTGTGTGTGGTTCAAAATCAGACGTACCGTGCGATCGCCCAACAGATAACTATGAAACCAGCTCGCCAGTACCAGCAACCGACTCCGAAACCCTGGTAAATATACAAGATGCACAAGTAACCACATCAACCAGGGGAGAAAACCTGTTAACAACACTGGCCCAATTTTTCCAACCCCTGAGTAGCATCCAATGATGGCCAGACGCCCTTTATTAAAGTAGTTAAACGGTTTAGGAATCCTACACTGCATTTGTCGCTTAATGTTGCGAGCTACAGCCACGCCTTGTTGCAAGGCTTCTGGTGCGACTCCTGTCAATGGAGGATCTAAATCTTTGACGTATGCTAAGTCTCCAATCACATATACATTTGGATGATGCTCAAGTTGAAGTGTTGGATGCACAACGAGCTTTCCTTTAGAGGCTGTCTTCAGATTATCAGAAACACTCGGTCGTGCCGCTTCTAAGCCTGCTGTCCAAATCACCGTTGCTGATGAAATACGTTCGCCCGATTCTAGACGAACGCTCGTCGGTGTTACCTCGGAAACTCGGGATTCCAGACGAACCTTAACTCCGATGCGAATTAATTTTCGGAGCGCATACCGTCCCAGTGCTGGAGGGAGGTCGCCTAAAAGAGTGTTGTGCGACTGCACGAGTATGATTCGTACCTGACGCACATCCAGGTCTGGATAGTCTTTCTTGAAAACTCGCTTGAGCTCGACGAGAGTTCCTGCCAGTTCAACTCCAGTTGCTCCCCCACCCACAATGACAAAGGTCAGAAGCTGCTGTCGCAAGCGTTCATCGGTTTCACAATTTGCCTGCTCAACACAAGACAAGATGTGATTTCGAATGGCGATCGCCTCATTTAAATTGCGCATCGAAAACGCATGTTGATCTGCCCCTGGAACACCTAAATACCGGGTTTGACTGCCTGTCGCTAAAACTAAAAAGTTATAGGGAATAACCGCATCAGTCGTTTCAATCAGTTGATCCGAAAAATTAATATGCCGCACCTCGTCCATCAAAAAGCGAAGATTCTTGGAGCGACGGATGATGGTTCGAAGCGGATAAGCAATTTTTGCAGGCTCAATTTGACCCGCTGCAACCTGATAAAGCAGCGGAACAAACGTATTGTAATTATTTCGATCAATCAAGAGAGTGTCTAAACCCATCTTAGAAAGAGACTGAGCAGCCTGCATGCCACCAAAGCCACCCCCAACGACAACTGCTCTGAGCTTCTGATTCACCATGTTCTGATTCATGATCGCTTTTCTATCCAGAAATAATGCTGGCAATTAGATTGCTTCATCAGGCAGCAACCCACGCAAATATTGAGTTTCAAACGCTTGAATTCTAACCCCGCGTCACGTTGTGTAACTCAATCGAACGGCATATAGGGAATGAACTATTTTTCAGCGTCCCAATATTTGGCAAATCTAATCCCAATTCTCTATCG
>JAYKJC010000589.1:0-6622 GCA_035285885.1 Leptolyngbyaceae cyanobacterium
CATCCGGCAGTTTAAATGAATTGGGGTAACCAATAATAGTTCCATTCTCCATCCCCTGGGCCAACTTAAGCCAGGTATCGAGCTTTGCCGCAGGACTGAGAGCCGCATATTCTTTACTAATCGCTGACGGCATGTGGTTTGCGATATTTCGCATCTCATCAAGCTGCTGTTCTTGACTCAGGGCTTCAATTCGGTTGTAAACAGCCGATGCAATATCGTCTGTTTTATTCGGGGGGTTTGGATTGAGGGTATCTTTGATGTCCTGATACGCGAGCCACAGCAACGCTAACTGAACGTCAACGTCATAGCTGCTAAATAGCTCTAAAGGCTTCTTAACCTCATCCAGTGTCAAGTATGTTTTTGTGTAAGTCATAAAGACATTGCTCGTTGTCATCACTATCACGTTAACGAGAATGTTAAGAATTGATAACCTTCGTCTGGCAGACTTGACTACTGCCAAAACGGGTGATGTTCTGTCTAGTGGCAGAGAGCTGATCTATAACTAGAGAGGGCGATCGCCCTTAAGTTCATCAATCAATCATCAATTCCAGCATTTTCCCGAACACTGCGGGCAATATTCGAAATATCCTCATCGCCGTAGCCCCGTGCAATCAGCCCGGTTTCAATCTGCTCGACAAAAGCGGCGATCGGCAGGGGAACGCCTAGCTCTCGCGCGGCTTCAAGGGCGATGTTCAAATCCTTGCGGTGAAAGCGCACCCGAAAGCCGAGGGGATACTCGTTAGTGATCATGTTGCCTGAACGGTTCGTCAGTCCCCAGGAGCCTGCGGCACCGCCCCCCACGGCCTGCACCACTTTCTCCATGTCCAACCCGGCCTTGAGTCCCATTGCCATGCCTTCAGCGACACCCCAATACGTCCCCGCAATAATCACCTGATTGATGGCTTTGGTGATTTGTCCTGCACCGATGGGGCCAACGTGGGTGATGGTTTTGCCCATCGCCTCAAACACGGGCATGGCTCGGTTAAATGCCTCAGCATCTCCCCCCACCATGATGGAGAGGGTTCCGTTTTTCGCCCCTTCTGACCCACCAGAAATGGGAGCGTCTAACATTGTGATGCCTTTCTCCGCCAACGATTGTGCGATGTGGCGAGTGACTGAGGGGCTAATGGTTGACATGTCGATGGCGATCGCCCCTTCACTTGCCCCATGAATCACCCCCTCATCGCCCAGCATGACGCCCTCCACATCAGGACTATCACTCACACAGGTAATGACGATCTCAGCACCGATGGCAGCCGTCTTAGGAGAATCGGCAGCCGTCGCCCCTGCGGCCACAACAGGCGCTTCTCTCTCTCGGGTTCGGTTATGAACCGTCACCTCATGACCGGCCTTCAGCAGATTGAGTGCCATTGGAGCACCCATGGTTCCCATGCCAATAAATGCGACCTTCACGCGCCACCTCTCACATCGTGTTCTGATAGTAGCCTACAGGCAAGACCGAACGGAATTGCTGATTGTCGGTATGAATTTGTGTGTGGGAGTCGCGCCTCGCGCGACTCCCACACACAAATTCATACCCAGATTAAGCAACACCGACCGAACCGTTTGCTTGGCAATCTAGAAAAAATCTGCGACGCAATCATGTACTCTATCAACCCGGTTTCGACTTCGCTCAACCTTCTAGATTCGAGAGTTGAGCGAAATTGTCGTGCAAGTTCATGTGGGTGTTAACGGCTCATTTCTAACATCCGTTGAATCGGAGCCAGCGCCGCACGGCAGATATCCTCCGATAGAGTAATTTCAGGCGTGCGGTTCTTCATGGCGTCGTAGATTTTCTCTAGCGTGTTAAGCCTCATATACGGACATTCGTTGCAGGCACAGTTACTTGTCGAAGGAGCGGGGATGAAGTGCTTACCCGGTGAGGCTTTCTCCATTTGGTGAATGATGCCGGGTTCCGTGGCGACGATGAATGTGTCGCTTGCGCTTCGTTGGCTATACTTCAGCAATGCTGTGGTCGAGCCAATGAACTGGGCATGGCGCAGGACGGGTTCTTCACACTCAGGATGCGCAATGATTTCAGCGTTGGGATGGGTCATATGAAGCTGAATCAATTTTTTCTCAGAGAAGGTTTCATGAACGATACAGCTTCCCTTCCAAAGAACGAGGTCGCGCCCGGTTTGCTCCATGACATAGCGTCCCAAGTTCTGATCAGGAGCGAAGATAATGGGCTGGTTCTCAGGAATTTGGTTAATAATATCGACCGCATTTGAGCTGGTGCAGATGATGTCGCTCATGGCTTTGATTTCAGCCGTGCAGTTGATGTAAGACACCACGAGATGGTCGGGATGCTGGGCTTTGAAGGCCGCAAACGCATCGGGGGGACAACTGTCGGCCAGCGAGCATCCAGCTTCTAGATCAGGGAGCAAAACCTGCTTGTCAGGATTGAGAATTTTGGCGGTTTCGGCCATGAAGTGGACGCCTGCGAAAACAATGACGTCTGCATCGGTTTCTGCGGCTTGTCGAGAAAGGCCCAGCGAGTCTCCCAAGTAGTCGGCAATGTCTTGAATATCTGGGTCCTGGTAGTAGTGCGCCAGAATGACAGCATTGAGTTCACGTTTCAGGTCGTTGATGGCAGCAAAGAGATCGCTGGGACGCTGGTTGAAGGATGAGTGAGGTGCGGTTGATATCGGTTGACGAGCAGTAGTAAACACGATGTTGGACTGAGCCTCCGTTGAGGGGATAGTTGAGGAAATAAGAGTGAGTTGTTGTATTATAGTCAATCTCACCAAAAACAACAGAGGGACACCTCTAAAATATCTGCAGGAGTTCAGAGAATTGTGTGCAACTCATGGGTTCGTTCCTCTCAGTTGAGATGCTTCAGTTCTTTCAATGAGCTGGAGTTTAGCCTTATCAGAGAGAGGCTTTGAGGAGAAGGGGAGAATAAAAAACGGGGGCGATCGCCCCCGCATTCTTTAATGAAAAATTGATTTGATTTTAGTGAAATGTACTAATACGCAAATCATCACGGAGCCATTGCGTTAGACATTTCCTCATCAAACCTGTAACAAGCCTATGACAAGCCTGTGACCAGGGCGTAACCGTTATCCACGGGTTCGACGAACATGATCCATCACTTGCTGTTTGCGTTGAGTATTGCTTGCATTGGGCGATCGCTTAAAAAACTGCCCAGTACTTTTGGACAAATGTTCCATAATTCGATCCTTGCGCTGATCTTCACTTGCCATTTCGGGATACCTCCATCAATCCAACACGACTCTCAGTGTCAGGAATTGTGCTGTTGTCACTTCGCCATAGAAAACGGAGACAACAGCCAACTCATTACCACTGTTCGACAACTAGCATAACGAAGATGCCCTTGAGACGCTCGGATGTTGTTCGAGTGGGATGTCCTGGCAACGTTCTTAGCGCAAAACTCTCAGCAAAAATGATCGACTGCTTCTTACAATTAACCCATGCAAGTTACGTGAACTCAAAGGCGCGAACGGAGAAGCAATCGATTGTTGAGATAAATCGAAGGGAGTTAGCATTCTAGCTAACGAACTGCAATGAATAGTGATAATTAACGGGACTGACGGGATTCGAACCCGCAACTTCCGCCGTGACAGGGCGGTGCTCTAACCGGTTGAACTACAGTCCCCCGTGGGTCGCTCTCGATGCGACGAGTCGCTTTCGAAGCGATCATCATTGTCGTCACTTTTTGAGCATTTGTCAAACATTACGCTGAATAAAAATCAAAAATCTGCTTGACTGCTTGTGAGTGAGGTTTTGTTTAGTCAGTCACATTCATCAAATCCACCAATTCAAACATAGTCACCATAAGCTTTTGAGCAAAAAGGAATGAATCGTATGAAATTCTCTCAGCCCATTTCTTCTCAGCCCATGTCGCCCCTCCAAGAGTCAAGTCAGGACGCACCGAGTCAAAGCATGCTTCAGTTGCGATATGCCTCCATTCAAGACTTGCCTGTGATTGTGGAAATTTACAATTCAACCATTACCAGTCGAAACATTACGGCAGACATTGAGCCGATTACGGTGGAGAGTCGGCACGCCTGGTTTGAGGCTCACAGTCCTGAAACCTACCCCATTTGGGTGGCTGAGAGAGAAGGGCAAGTGTTGGGCTGGCTGAGCTTTCAGCCGTTTTATGGGCGTCCGGCCTATCGCTCAACCGCTGAATTCAGCATTTATGTGTCTCCGTTTTGCCGACGCCAGGGCATTGGTCAGAAATTGCTGCAAGAGGCGATCGCCCGGTGTCCCGACCTCAACTTTACGACGCTTCTTGGATTTGTCTTTGCGCAAAATCAGCCCAGTTTAGAACTGCTCAAACGATTTGGATTCCAGGAATGGGGCTTTTTACCATCAGTGGCCAAGTTCGATGTCGGTTCATGCGACCTGGTCATTCTGGGGCGCAAAATTTGAGAGCCAGTCTTCACCGGGTTACGGTTCTCACGGCTACAGGTTCTACCCCGTTACAATCCCTGCCCTGTTTATGATTGTTGGGAGAGCTGCTCGTGCATGAATCGTGTGAGCCAGTCTTTGACCACCCACGTGGCTCGGCAGTCGTCTTCGTTGTAGCGGAGGATAGTGTCCAGGTAGGTGCGATCGCCCGTTTCTAGCCATTGGTCATACCAGTAGATGGACTGGGCTCCATTCGCACCTTCATCTCTCCATTCAAATCCAGCCCAGCGGGCGATCGCCTTTAAGGCGTAGCTTTCGATCGGCAAGGTTGTGGTTCGAATGATGCAGTCATGGACATCGACAAACCTTTCGACGAGTGCTTCAACTCGCTCCGCAGGGGTATCAAACGAACTCGCGAGTTTTCTAACGGTTTGATGTTCATAGGGACAGAAATGATAGATGGGAGCCATTGGGTGGGCTTCTGCAAGTTCTAAAAACTGTTCCCAAATGCGCTGTTCATCGTCCGGGTGATCGGCAAGGAGACCATAGAAGGTTTGGGTATTGTTCTGCCGATCAATCGTCAACACGCCATGCAAATAAATGAGCTCTCGTTCTGGAGCAGCCTCAATGTCGAAATAGATTTCAACTGGAGCCATCGGCAACAATTCATGAATCGCAGAGGCTCCCTGGAGTAAGAGTTCTTCTCCATGAGGGGAGAGGAGCGGGATTTGATAATGGGTCGATTGAGCCTGCCGAACAAGCTTTTGCGCGATATGAGTGCCAAAACCAGGGAGATCTTGCAGAACGGCTGGCGAGGTTGCTGACAAGCGTTCAACGGTTGTGAGTTCCAAGGTTTCTAGCTGGGCATAGCGGTTGGGAGTAACCCCCGGCAAAAGAGACAGATGACGGGTGTCTCGTGCCTGACTGTAGCAATGATTAAACCAGTGACAGAGATCGCAACGATTGCGAGCGATGAAGACATCGGGTTCTTGCCGATGTTGGAGGGTCTGAATGCAGTCATCCAGAATGGTCATCATTTTCGGCACCTGATCAAACAAGTTGACCTCATAGACGTTTTGATGCCGCAGGATGAGCAATGATGTCTCTGGCCAGGCGTCTTGCACATTTGCCAGAACGTAAGTGTGGTAAGCCGAGATGATTTGGTAATCAGACTTTGCCCGCTTGCCCAACTTGATATCAACCGCAACATACAGATAGTTGCCAAAGATGGATTGCCCTGGCTGTCGGACGAGCAGCTTGGGACGACTAATCAAAACTGTGCCGTCACTATGGGTGTTGAGGAGAACGCCTCGAGAAATGCGCTCAACGCCTTGCCACATCAGATCAAGCGTGGCTTCATAGCCTGCCTCCCACTGATGGGATGAATACGCAGGAGTGACCGCAGGCCAGTCTGAAAGAACGGATTTTTGATGGGTCAGGCTATCGAGCTGAAGCTTTTGCAAGTAGTCGCTGGGCGGATCTCGGTGGGTGCGATCGCCATACATATCTAAAAATGCGCGACGGTTACATCGTTGAAAGTTCAACAAAACATCTTCAAAAATGACAACCCCGTCTTCGAGGGAAAACGGGGTCGCAGAGTTTGATACGGAAGTAGCTTCTAAATCTGGAGACGAGACTGGAAACGAGGCGTTTTGCTCGCAATCCTGAGCATCAGCAGGGGTCGGGTCGTTCGAGGGAGAAGGACTCCTGCCAAACACGTGGGAAGGAACTGACTTCCCCCCTGATTGTGTCGATCGTGGTTGACCCGGACTAACCAGAAGCGCCTCCAATCTTCAATACTCTACTGTTTAGAAACTAGTCAAAAGATTCAGGTAGAAAAGCATTTCTAAGAACTTTTGCAGTGGCACAGTCATGACCAACAGACTCGAAGAGTTCCAGTTGAGTTCATAATGCCTTGAGAATGCCTGATGCCTTGAAACCCCTGCCTGAATAGGTTAGGCTTGCGAACTGATGCTCAAACTTTCCCCTGATCTGTCCTCTATAAAGTAGCTTCCCTTTATGAGGCAACAAGCGATAGAGCAATAAGCCCCATCTTGTATGACTTTAGCGCGATTTTAAAGCTTTTGCCTGTGGTGTTTACTAATTTAATCTCGATTTCTCAATCGTTCACCTAGAGATTGACTAATCCTTAAAACTAAACACACTCATTCAAACAAACAAAAGAAATGACGGGGAAGTGTTTCTGAAGTAATCGTTCGCAGATTACTGACAGCCTTGATTTATC
>JAYKJC010000590.1:0-6354 GCA_035285885.1 Leptolyngbyaceae cyanobacterium
GCCCCACACAACTGTTTTTGTGCTTAATGCGGTTGCAAACCGCTATAAAGAGGGTTTTGGGCGTGCGTGGTATGCTCAAAACCCTTTTCTCTTTTTTACTCTTTTGCCTTGTTCCCAGCGTCTCGCTGGGAATGCCCGTTAGAGCCTCTGGCTCCTATTCCAATGTGGAGCCAGAGGCTCGCGCAACGGCTCCCCGCTAGAGGCAGGGAACCAGAAATGTCGTCTGTATTTCGATCCTTAGGTGCGAGCCTTAGGATTATCTGCGTATCGTCGTGCTTCAGGAATGTGAGCTAGAGTTCCTGCCCAATGCGCTGTAGACAGACCAGAAAACCTTTATGCTAGGGCATAGATTGAGCATAGGATGTGGACATTTAATGAATAGACGTAAACAGCAGATCTTATCTGTCATTCTTGGGTTAGTCAGTGGACTGTGGAGTTTAGGCTGGATGCCTCCTTGTATGGCTGATCCAATCTCTGGCATAGCCATTGCGACACCCGCCCTGTCAGAAGTCACTGTCTCAGAGGTTTCCCCGTCAGTTCTCCCTTTGGAGGTGGCAGAAGCGATGTCCGTTGCTGGGGGTGAAACTGGCAGTGCAGCAGCTCCCACCTTAGGCAAAGAGGTCGGTGCAGAGATTTTTGAGGTTCACTGTGCAGGCTGTCATGTGAATGGCGGCAACATTATTCGTCGAGGAAAGAACCTGAAGATGAGAGCATTGCAGAGAAATCATATGGATACGGTTGAGGCGATCGCCCATATCGTCACCGTCGGTAAGCGCCCCATGTCTGCCTATGCGGATAAACTTACTCCTGAAGAAATTGAGGCGGTTTCGGTCTATGTGCTCGACCAGGCTCAGCATGACTGGAAATAGTGCTGTCTAAGAAGACTGCTGTCTAAGAACAGCGCTGTCTGAAAATCACCTGTTGGCGCTCAACATCGTTCAGGTAATTTTTAAGAAATAATTTACTGCCCGTAGGGTGCTGTATAGCCCAAAGGGCATACCAGAAAAGCGAAGCGTAACGCACCGAGGGTTGGTGACGTTATTTCAAGAGATCTCCTTAGAATTGCTCAGTATTGCTCAAGATAAGGGTGCTTTCAGCATGGTTATCAGCCTGCCATTCGTGAATGAATCGGCGATCGCTTCTCCTGCGGTTATTTTGGCGATCGCCGTTCTCCTGGATGCGCTCATTGGCGATCCCTGGGGGTGGCCTCACCCCGTTCAGGCGATGGGGTGCTTTATCCAACTCTACGTTCGGGTCACTCAAAAACTCACTCAATCACCTGCTCTCTTAAGAATGGCAGGTGTTGTACTTGGGCTGTTCACGGTCATTGGCAGTGGCTTCATCGGTTGGGGCATCGTGGCGATCGCCCGTCTCGTTCATCCAGTGTTTAGTCTCATGGTGGCCAGCGTTTTGCTCGCCAGTTGTTTGGCCGAACGGAGCCTACGGGATGCGGCCAAAGATGTGCTTACGCCGCTCCAAACCCATGACCTTGACACTGCTCGTTCACGACTTCAACGCTATGTCGGACGAGACACCGATGCTTTATCCCCTGAAGAGATCTATCGTGCGGTGTTTGAAACCGTGAGCGAAAATGCAACGGATGGGGTCATGGCTCCGCTGTTCTACGGTATTGTCGGTGCGCTGACGCCCGTTGGAAGTGTGCCGATTGCATTGGCCTACAAAGCTGCCAGCACCCTTGATTCTATGGTGGGATATCGCACAGAGCCGTATAAACATCTCGGCTACTTTAGCGCCAAGATGGAAGATGGACTCACCTGGCTTCCCTGTCGGCTGACTGTTCTGACTCTGGGGCTCCTGTCAGGACGACCGAGAAAGGTTTGGAGAATTTGTCGGCGGGATGCGCCCCAAGACCCCAGTCCGAATGCGGGGTGGAGTGAATGTGTCTATGCCGCTGCCCTGAAGGTTCAAGTGGGTGGCTCCAATACCTATGGCGGGCGCGTCATTCATAAACCCAAGTTGGGCGATCGCATTCATCCAATTACGGCTGGAACCGTCAACAGCGCTTTGGCTCTCACCCGTCGAGCTGTCCTCATCTGGCTTGGACTCGGCATTCTCCTCATCTTTGCAGTCACCTATTCTCGCTAGGCGAGGTGTCGCTCGTTTACTGAACTGATTTATTCATCAGCACCTCTATGCCGCTTGCCAGTGCGTGGAGAACTCGCTCATTTTCTTCCAACGTCCGCACGGCAATTCGAAAATAGCGATCGCCCAGTTCAGGAAAACTCATGCAGTCACGAATTAATATGCGGTGATGGGTGAGCAGCCATCGTTGCAGTGCTGTCACAGAACAGTCAGCCCGAACCAGCAAAAAGTTGGCCACTCCCGGACAAACGCACAGTCCCGGAATCTGCAACAGTCCTTGCAAGAGCTGAGTGCGAGCCTTTTCAAGCCACTGCCAGGTTCTCGTTTGGAACTCCGTATCGGTGAGGCAGGCGATCGCCGCTGCTTCTGCCAGGGTGTTGACGGGCCACGGATCGCGCCATTCTTGCCAGCGTTGGATGAGGTCGGGATGGGCGATCGCATAGCCAATACGAAGTCCAGGCAGGCTGTAGAACTTGGTGAGCGATCGCACCACAATCAAGTTGTGATAAGCCTCGACGCGAGAGAGCACACTCTGCTGCTGGTGAGGAGGCAAGAAGTCAATGAACGCTTCATCAACGACAACCCGACTCATCCACTGACAATAAGATTCAACACTCTGCGCTGAGAAGAGGAGCCCAGAGGGATTATGGGGATTGTTGAGTAGAAGGCAATCCTTGGCGCGGAGAGCAATCGCTGGCTGATTTTCATCGCTGAACCCGTGGGGAAGGACAGACGACAGATCAATCGGGTTCTCTTGAAAGCGACTTTTGGAGATGTCCCGTTGACTGCTCATCTCGTCAGCAGAGGACATCAACACAGACGCTAGCGGTAGCGGATGGAGAATAAACGGTGACCGAGTGGCAGAAGACCGAAATGCACGCAGGGCCCGCTCGTAGTCTCCAAAGGCTGGGGTGATGAGGTGTATGTGAGACTGTACTTGAGACTGTGGTGAAGGGAGAGAATTTGAAGGGGGTTCAATGTTTTGCTCGACAGTTTGCTCAGCCAGTTCTCGCCCAATCCAGGTGAGAATCTCAGCCGCCCCATTTCCAGGAAAAATCCAGTCTGGATCAATCTGATGAAACTGGCCCAGCGCTTCTCTTAGCAGGTGATAACTGGGATCGGGGTAATGCTGAAGGGTTCCAATGCTGTTGTGAATAGCGGCGATCGCCGATTCGGGTGGCCCCAGGGGATTGATGCTGGCAGAAACATCCAGAATGCTCGAAGGGGAACAGTTGGCAAGGGCAGATGCCCACCTCATGTTCCCCCCGTGCATTGGTCGATTGAGACGATAATCCTGAGTCAACAGACTTGAGTCCAATAGACTACTTGGCCGCCACTTTTTCCTTAAAGAGCTTTCCGGCAGAAAATGCTGGGACAACCGTTGCAGGAATGGTCATCGCCTCTCCTGTTTTAGGATTACGACCCTCTCTCGCCTTACGTTCGCGGGGTTCGAAAGAACCAAAGCCAACTAGTGTCACCTTATTGTCTGACGATACGGCTTCCATAATCGCATCTAGAGCCGCAGACAAAACAAGGTCAGCCTCTTTTTTGGTTACACTTGCTTTTTCAGCAATTTTGTCAACTAATTCACCTTTGTTCATCAGAATCTCCTTATATTAGATACCGAGGATAAACTACATCCGGTCATAAGCAACACACAAACTTTTTGGAAGCATCTCTTGTTTCTCAACTAGCAAGTCGAACTATCCTAAAAATGATCGTTTGAAACTAAAGTCAACTTTCCAAAAAAGATTAATCAGGAACCTAGATTGATGGCAATATCAGACACCAAATGACCATTAAGCGTGATTTGAGATGCCTCATTCTAAAGCTTAATATGAAATTTGTACGCCTAAAATCCTCATTTTCTAGTGATTTCCAGAGTTTCTAAATATTTCTTCATCGACTTACTTTAGCAAAGTCTATCATGCATTATATATCTGTCAATTCTTAAAAGTATTCTCTAAGAATGTAGGAGATAAAAATAAAATTAGCTTATGAATTCAAGACCTATAAAAAGAGTTGATAGCAGAGCAAAATGAAGAAAACAGCTAATGCCTTTAAATAATTGCTTGAGGATCTTGACCATTAATCCAGGTCATTATCTAGAGCATTAACGGTGTAAAGCAAATTTCAATGCAACAACTTTAAAGCCCCAACTCTAAACCATCGAGTCTAAAACATTGAGGCAGTGCATCGAAGCTCAGATTGTTTCTGCATCATTAAAGTTCCTCACGGTTGTTTAATGCGCTTGGCCTGCTCTGCATCATCTGCTTTGGCTCAATAAGGTTATGCCATACTTTCCCTAAATCTCGCTACTGATATTGATTTCCTCAATATTTGTTTGCGATCGCCGCCACAGATCTCGCCCCATATTGACGAATCTAAGGTATTCGTGAAGCCCATACGAAAACAGAGCCAGGTTTCAATCACATCACCTGGCTCTGTTCAAGCTTTTTAACGCTTGTCAGAATTAATATCTGAGTTCAATGCCTCTAATTCCCTCTCAGCAATTGTTGCGCATCTGGAGACAGTCCATTGTAGCTATACCCAAATGTCGAGAATTCAGAATCATCAAGAATATCAGTCGTCATCAAGATAATGACTTCTCGACGCTCGTTCGTCCGAGAGGTTCGTCTAAAGAGTGCTCCGATGATGGGCAAATCTCCAAGAATTGGGAATTTCGTCACGCTCACTCGGTCTGAATCTTGAATAATTCCAGAAAGGATGAGCGTCTGACCATCTCTAATTCGAACGGTACCAGACGAAAGCTGTCGAGTGGCGAGAAGCGTCAAATCGGTGCTGAATCCCTCAACGGTAATAGAGGAGATCCCCGCAGGAGCTGAAACCGTCGGGTTGACCGAAAGCGTCACAAAACCATTGTCATCAATTCGTTGCACCTGGACAGAAACGGTAACACCCGCATTTGATCGCTCAACGGTGACGGTTTGAGTCCGGTCGTCTCCCGTTCCTTCCGTTTCAATTTCAACGTTGGTGATGACCTCATCCGCCAATACGAGCTCAGCCGTCTGTCCTTCTTGAACCACCAGGGTGGGGTCAGTCAGAATCTTGGCGCTACCGCTGGTCACTGCAAATTGAAGCTGAGCAAGGAAATCAGAAGTGAACGCAAATGCATCTCTATCAGGAAAATCGACATCTTCTCGAATAACATCGACAACACCTTCAAAGACATCGCTCTCCTCGAATGTAAAGTCACCTGCAACATTACTACCAATTGTTGAGGGGGTGATATTCGTTTCGGCTGGACTATCTTCGTCAAAATTAATTAGCCCCACACCATTGCTGTTGATGATTCGAGTGTCGTCAATGCCAAAGGAGAAACTAGACGAAAGCTGTTCCAGCGCGTCTAAATCAACGTCAATAATGCGTAGATTGACGGCAACCTGGCGCAGACGGGCATCAAGCTGAGTCAGCAACTCAATCGCCATCTGGACAGAGTTAGGAGGTCCCACCAACGTGACGGTGTTCAGCCGTGGATCAGAGGTGACGGACAAACCACGGATTAATACAGGGCTGGTTCCTGGGTCAACTTCAACGGTGACGACCTGTGGTTCTCGGAATGACTCTACAGTGTTCAGCAGCCCCGTCCCTGGGTCTCGTTCAGTCACCCGTGTAAACCGTCCTTCGATAAACTGTCGGGTTTCTGCCCCAAGGGTCGCCAAGTAGGTTGCTGCGTTTGTCGCATCAGCTTGGTTCAAACGAATCGTGACTGCAACCGTATCGCGAGCGGTATCCGGCAATCGACGACTGACAAAAATGGTTCGCCCAATCCGGTTGGCTTCTAGCCCCGTAATACGAAGAACGTAGTTAAAGACATCTTCAATGGGCTCGTTTTCAATGTCGAGTGAAACCCGAACCTCTTCGCCTTCTCCATCTCCTGTTTGGTTGGTTACACCTGCCTGTTCAAACGGATCGACGTAGGCCAAGTTGAGCCCTGCTGCACGGGCTAACAGCGACAAAACTTCTCGTGCCGGAGCGTCGCGAAGAACAAGCCGTGGCACAATCTCACGGGTGCCAATTTCTAAGCTGGGGGGGGTAGCGTTCAGAATTGAGGTCGAAATATCACCGACTGGAGGGGGAACGGCACGGGGCAGGGTCGGGGGAACGGCGGGTCGAATTAACCGTTGACTGACAGGATTTCCATCGATACGCACCGTCGGATCCGGTACGAGGATATCCTCGTCCTCTGGCAGAGGTGGAACTTCTGGTAATTGTGAAATTTCAGCGTCG
>JAYKJC010000591.1:0-3704 GCA_035285885.1 Leptolyngbyaceae cyanobacterium
TGTGATGCGGCGTAGTCCAGCTTCTTCCATGAGCGGCTACCCGTGACTTGAGAGAATCGGCGCATTGCGCACTCGATACTCATTGCCTCAGAGAGTTCGCCCGGGAAAAAGGGCGCATCAAATGTCGAGTTATAGATCACAACCTGCTCGCCTTGAATGATGCTCCTGATTTCCGGCATCAGGTCCTTAAGAGTAGGTTTGCCCCGAACCATGGTGTCAGTAATGCCATGTACCTTCGACGCCTGCCATGGAATTGGGGACTTCGGATTTACAAGGGTATCTATGAGGGGGTTACCCCTCTCGTCGACGATTGCAAGCTCAACGATGGTGGCGCCTTGTCGAGGACTTAGCCCAGTCGTTTCGGTGTCTAGATAGATTGCCATTTAACTATTGGGTATCTGCTTATTGTTCGGAAAAGCTGAGATTAATTCAAATGGCACACGAGATGATTCATTATGCGCAGAACTGTGAGTCGAATGGAAAAGGATCAAAGCGGAAACAGTTTTAAAAAAATTTGATAATCCTGAGTGTTCTTGACATGACCATGGTCGGGCTGATCAGCGTGGCAGCGTATGCAAAGGCACCGCAAGTTGTCTGGGGAAACGTCGTATCTCAGGCTGTTTAAATGATGAACGTGTAAAAACCGTCGATGTTGCTCCCCGAGTTGCAGTCCACATTGTTGGCACGTATATCGCAATTGCCTTCTGAGCTCAGCAGATATTTCCTCCCAGTTATCCGGATAGTCATTTATGGGTGCTGTGTGAACTGTATGGGAAGGTAATTGTGAAATTAACGTTCGTGGGTATATCGAAAAAAAGCGCCTTAGGTTGAACTCGTCTACGATTTTCTGGCGTTTGACTCGGTGATCTTCTCTGAAGTATCCATCCCACGAGAGCTCTTCCAGGCAATTCTTACAAACATCTAATTTTGTCTTTTTGGGCGATTCGCTTCCTACGCGAATTAGAAAAACTTGTTCCTCTGGATCCGAGACGACGTAGCGTTCAATCTTTCCTTTTGCCCTCATCTCTTGCAGGGTCTGACAATTTGAAATATGGAACCGAGGTAGTCGTACACTCCCTCGGATCATCTGCGCCACGTCTCTAATGTGTACGACAACTCTGTTGCCCTTATAGGCAAGTGTCCCGTCTGGATTGACCTTTAATTCATCTAATCCCTGAATCTCAACGCCTAACTCTGGTAATGGGGTAGAAACAATCTGGGGGCGCTCCTTCCGAATCGGCTTCGGAAGATTAATCTTGATTTTGTATAGGGACAGTGACGCCCCCACCCGTTGTCTCAGGGTGTTGAATCGATCGTCTAGTGTGAAATCAGGTAAGTTCATTCCGCTTGCAGGCTAATCATCTTCTCAATTCGGTCGGCAGCATTCGTCACTACTTTGAACTCAACCCTCTGGTTCGCCTTATCTTGTTCGGGTGTCTTAGGGTTCTGTATGCGAGGACTCGAGTAGGAGAGACCATTTGCAGTGATGTGGCTTCGAAACCATTGCTCGTCTGATTTGAACACTGGCAAGCTCATGATGTACCTAAGCGTTGACGTTGTTCTACGTTGAGACAACTCCATGTTTTTAAAGTAGGCGTCACTTTCATCCACGGCGCCACTCCAGAATCTGCTCGTGTGGCCCTCTATGCGAATTTCTTTTACGGCTGCCCGAAATTTCTGGCTCTGGATGATTTTTATATAGCGTGGAAAAAAGTCAGCGATTAGTGATTTGAACTCAGGTTTGAGCTCGTCAGAGCCCGTGGAAAATTGGACGTCAGGATTGTTGAAACGAATCGTCATATCGCCAAGGAGGTCCGCATTCCAAGCTTTGAGATCTTTCGAGAACTCATTCTGAAGCGCCAGGTACATCTGATTGCGAACTTCACGGTATTCGTCAACGACCAGAGTTGTGGTCTTTTCTACCCGCATGATGTACACCGCTGTGATGAGCATAAAGATCATCATCAGACCTGTCATAAGGTCTGCGAGGGGAATCCAGTGGGTCTGTTTGCTCCCGCCCAGCTCCACTTAAACCCCCTTAGTCATGTTGACAACATCCCGCAGTCGATCAGTCAACGGGGTGTAGTCGCGGACAAACTTTTCAGACAGAGAGGCAAGTTGTTGCCCCATTGTCGTTAGCGCTTTTTCAAGCTCCCGCTCAAGGTTCTTGTCCAGCGTTTCAAAATTTTCTCGGAGTTGCCTGTTGGTGTTTGCAATCTCGCTATTAACACCTTGTTGTATCTGCGGAATTGTCGCCTTCAATAGATCGCCGAAATCCTCCACCTGTTTCTTGGTGGACGCAGAAAAGTCTGTTGTAAGGCTTTGGATCTGGCTTGTGAGTGCCTTGATCTGGGTTTGGAGCTCCGCCGTCAAGGTGTTGGTGCTGGTCTTGAATGTTGAGGTCAAATCCTCAAGCTTTGCACTAAAACTTGGCTCTACAGATTTCATCTCGGTTAAGACGGAGGCAAGAGCTTCTTGCGACGATCTCATGGTTTCATACTGCGACTTAAAGGCTTCTAGCATGCCGCCAAGACGCTGAGCGCTGAGTGTGTAGGCATCTGCGCGATCGGCGGAGACCGTAAACGCATCAGCTGACTTCTTCAGATCATCAGCGGCTTGTTTTTGAACCGCACCCAGCCGGTCAAGCTCTTCTTTGTATTGCTGTTGCCAAACGACAAGCTTCTCGACGGCAGCGTTAAGTTGTTTGAAATTTTCCCCAAACTGTTCGTTCAACTGTGTATTGAAATCTCGGATAACTTTTTCGAGCGCCTCGATGAGGGCCTTCGAGCCTAGCTCGCTCACCTTGTTCGCAAAGTCATCCAGAGATGTTCGCAGTGCTCGGGACGCATCGGCCTGCTCGCTTCTCATGAGTTTGAGCTGATTGATGAGACTAGAGTCGTCATCACCCGAGATTGATTTTTTGAGCGATGTTATCGAGTGGACGACATCTTCAAGGCTCGCTGCTTTTGGCTCACCCTCTGCCACCGGAATCGGTGTTTTGCTGAAGCGTTGACGCGCTTTGATAACAAGAGCCCCACCAACACCACAAACTGAGGCCCAGAAGGCAGTTTTGACGCCGTCCAGAAGCAGTGGTACCGAGGCTGTAATGTTGGCTGTCTCAAATTTGAGCAGTGCGAGGGCAATTCCCATAAAGCACCCAAAAATTCCCATGGTGGTGAGAATCTCTGGGCCATGAAGAACTGCGAACCTGTCGAACTTGTGAACCGCAAAAAAGTACGTAGCCGCGAGAATCGCCACCATAAAGACGATGGTGATGGGGTCATGAAGAATGCTCTCGATCCCAGCTGCGAGGACTGGGATTGGTGTTAGTAGCAGCAGAGCGGTGTATAGGCGATTTTTCACGTAGAAGTCTTTCGGTTGCTTGGTTTAAGCTATTCGATATAAAGCTTATAACAAGTTTTTGTTGCCCATCGCGCAGGCGATCGCACCCAAGATCATCTGTTGATCCTGTCTTTCCTCACCGTAGCAATGTACATCCCGGAGATTCATGCGCTACCTCACCAAATCCCGCTTCAAGCTCGCGGTGGATTGCCCCACCAAGCTCTTCTACACGGGCAAGGAATCGGTCTATCGCAACCTCATGTCGGAGGACACCTTCATGCAGGCCTTGGCCGATGGTGGCTTTCAGGTGGGCAAGATGGCCACCATGCTCTATCCGCAGGGCATCGAGGTCACCGAGCGCA
>JAYKJC010000592.1:0-2830 GCA_035285885.1 Leptolyngbyaceae cyanobacterium
GCTTCTGAACCAAGCGTTTACCGGTAATACCTTACAGCAAGAAATTGAAAAATCCTCATTTCCAATCGTTCACATCGCAACTCATGGACAATTTGGGTCTAAGCCTGAAAGTACATTTGTTGTGACATGGAGCGAACGTCTGAGTATCGATAATCTGGAAAGTATCTTAGAAACAGGTTTTCCTAATCGAGAGGTAGCAATAGAACTATTGGTACTGAGTGCGTGTGAAACAGCTAGCGGAGATCCCAGAGCACCCTTAGGTCTTGCCGGTATCGCTGTTAGAGCAGGTGCAAGAAGTACTCTGGCAACTCTTTGGCCAGTGAATGATGCTGTGACCGCCGAGTTTATGGGTCGTGTCTACGCCGAACTTATAAACAATAACGCTACAAAAGCAGAAGCGCTGCGACAAGCTCAACTTTGGTTGCTACAGCAACCCAGATATAGTCATCCTCTATACTGGGCACCATACTTACTCGTAGGAAACTGGCAATAATACACGATGTCTTAAGTCTGAACATATAGCGGTTTGCTAATGGGTCAAGTACAAAATCAACCCGCGAACAAGGGGCTTAAGCCCCTTGCCTGTGCTTAACCAGCTTGCACACCGCTATAATGCACATCAGACACCATCGCAGTGCTATTTTCAGCGCTATGCGCGTTGGTTAAGCACAAAAACAGATGTGTGGAACGCGCCGCGTCCCACACATTTGATTTTGTGCTTAATGAGGTTGCAAACCGCTATCTGTACGAAAAATTCATTCGATAAAAAGTAAAGCGAGTCAACCCGAGAATAAAAAGTAGCTAAGGTCACAAAGTAGAGGAATGCTCCGCGAGCCAGTCGGTCAAATCCGTGATGTTCTCAAAATCTAGCAACGCCTCGCCCAACGCCTCCGTTTGTTCTAGAGATAGAGCGTCAACCTGCACCCTGACCTCTTCTGACAACTCCCCAACCCGACGATTGAGCATACGCAACACCAGTTGCTTCTCTCGTTTGACTCCTCGATTGAGTCCTTCCTGGAGACCTTCATTGATCCCTTCGGCCTTAATATCCTGATAAATCACCGATTCTTGCATGATTGTAATCCTCAGAATTGGTTGAACGATGCTTTTCTCTAATACTAGGGCGTGTTTTAAAACTAGCTGAAAGGGTTGTTTTTTCGTGCGCAAAGCGCACGAAAAAACAACTTTTAAAACAGACACTAGCCCTGCCGATCTGAGTGCAGGAGCAGGGCATCGGCACGAATGGGTTCGAGCAACAGCTCAGAAGGGCTGAGTTCAGTCAGAATGACGGATTCTCCGAGGAGCCATTGGGCAAAATCAATGGAGAAGGTTTCGACCAGGAATTTGCAGACTGCATCAAACATTTTTCTTTAGATTAGGTTTGAATCACAATACACAACATCTCCTTGAAAATCGTAGAGGATAGTATTCCAACGATGCGAAAATAGAGATCCGACATACTATTTCGTATTCAGGAAATCAATACCTGTCGTATTCAAGGAATTAACGCTCGTGGTTACTCAAGCATCTAAACCAGGCAACAGTGCAACAACTCAACGATCCTACGAGACAGAGACGTTGGCGATCGCCCGTCAACTGCTCAGCGCTACCCAGGAAAAGAAGAATTTCCTGGCTCAGATGCGAGATCAAATGCGCTGGGACGATAAGCTGCTCGACTGGACGATGAGCAATCCCGGTCTGCGAGTGCAGATGTTTCGCTTCATCGATTGTCTGCCATCTCTCAAGAGCAAAGCCGAAATCGCCCGCCACTTCCAGGAATATCTGAGCGATTCATCAGTGGAACTGCCCGGTGCGCTCAAGAACATGCTCAACTTTGCCAGTCCCGATTCCATGCCCGCTCAGGTCGCGGCAACGACCGTGTCTACGGCTGTGGAAACTCTCGCACGGAAGTATATTTCGGGCGAAAATCTAAAGCAGGCGCTCAAAACCATCGAACAGCTCCGCAAACAGAAGATGTGCTTCACAGTGGATCTGTTGGGTGAAGCAGTCATCACCGAAAAAGAAGCGCAGTCTTACCTGAAGCGCTATCTGGATTTGATGGCGCAGTTGACCGAGGCATCGAAGAAATGGTCAACAGTGCCGCAAGTTGATGAAGCAGACGGTATTCCCCTCTCGAAAGTCCAGGTCTCAGTCAAGCTCACGGCCTTCTATTCTCAATTTGACCCGCTTGACGCAGAGGGTAGCGAAGCCAAGGTCAGTGAACACATTCGCACCCTCTTGCGGCGCGCGAGTGAACTGGGGGCGATGGTTCACTTTGACATGGAGCAATATCGCTACAAAGCGCTGACCATCGGCATTCTCCAGCGAATTTTGATGGAAGATGAGTTTCGCAGTCGGTCTGACATTGGGGTGACGCTCCAGGCGTATCTGCGAGACAGCGAAGAAGATTTGCTGAGCTGGGTGGAGTGGGCGAAGCAGCGGAGCACTCCGATTAGCATTCGCCTGGTGAAAGGAGCCTATTGGGATCAGGAGACGATTATTTCTCGCCAGAACCACTGGCCTCAGCCCGTGTACAGCCACAAGTCCTCCACCGATGCAAATTTTGAGCGCATGACTCAGATTTTGTTGGAGAACCATGAGGTGCTCTATGCGGCGATTGGAAGCCATAACGTTCGCTCACAGGCAAAGGCGATCGCCATTGCAAAAGCGCTCAACATTCCACCCCGTCGCATCGAACTCCAAGTACTCTACGGTATGGCAGATAAATTAGCCACAGCTCTGGTTGATCAAGGCTTCCGTGTTCGAGTGTATTGTCCCTATGGCGAACTCATTCCGGGCATGTCTTACCTGATTCGACGGCTATTAGAAA
>JAYKJC010000593.1:0-4931 GCA_035285885.1 Leptolyngbyaceae cyanobacterium
TGGCAGTCTGAGAGCCCCGTATTTGACTTCGTGGTAAGTGACGGATGCGATCGCCAGCACAGCACCATACTCGGCCAATTGCTCCATGACCTTCAGGTTAGGAGCAGGCTTCAGCGGTTCTGACACCACATTCGTATCCAGTAGAAATTGAGGGTTGGTCACAGCTCGACCTCTCGACCCGGTGATTTGTCCCGCACGTCAAAGATGGCGTCAATTTCGTCGTTTTCAAACCAGGGCTGGCCTTCAATGTATTGTTGCCGAAACTCCCTGACGGCTTCGCCAAAGTTGGGGCGTGGCTGTTGCAGCTTTTGATATTCCGCGATCGACAGAATTACGGCCACTGGCTCACCGTGCCGGGTAATTTCTACCGAGTCGCCCGTCTCTGCCGCCCGAATGAGTTGGGTTAGCTGATCTTTCGCCTGGGCAATGGAATATTGAGACATGGCTCTGCCTCCCAGCATCATGGCTATCAACATATTGTAATTCGGATAAGCTACTGGCAAGCGGATTTAACCCTTCTGCCTAAAGCTGCTGGGCCTTCCTTCCCAAGCTTTGCGCCTTCATCACTTGGCATGAGCAACTCTACGCCAATCTCAAAGGCACCCTCACCAATATCTGGCACAGATAACAACGACAACAATCATGGAGAGCTGATTGCCGGACAGATCTCCTGAAATGACCAGAAATCGTAGGTTGCGGTTGACGTAAGGAAACCCAATAATGCCGTTCAAATCTGACTGGGCATTAGCAAAGATCGCCTGCACCCGCCGCCGCGAGGTTTCCTGCCCCAGTCCCAGCAGCAACGCCCGATAAAAGTTCAACTGCTCCAGCCCATCACAACTGGTGAGGTCGTCCCATCGCTTCCCCTCTGGTAGCTGGGTGTCTTCTGCCCCCGTCTCCTGCATCATCTTGAGAAACAGCAGGTAGGTCAGTTCAGTGACATATTGTAGGTAGCTGATACCGTCATCCCGCAGGACATGGCACAGGTTCCACAGCTTTTGGACGATGTCGGAGGTAGCGTTCACAGATGGTCTAACTCGTAAGACAGACCATTAGAGTATTCGATTAATTCAAGATTGGCGATCGTAAGCGTTTGAGTCTAAGGAGACAAAAAAATCGTCAAATGCCTGATCAGCAATCTGAAGCAACATTTGAGCCAATACATTGCCGAATCGAGCAGCCGTTTTAGGGCTTGTTCCATTGGGGTGTACACTCATGACCCCATGGGCAACGGCATGACGGAGAGCCGTAGCAACAAAGAGGCAATTGTCTGATTTGCTGCCAAGGAATGCTGTTAGACCATCCCTTAATGTTTGATTCTGTACTTGCTTGATTAGGAAAAGAACAATCGTTTTGGAGCGTCTGAGTTTTGAAGCGTGTTCAGTTGCTAAGTGAGCCCAACGACTATTAATGTGTTCCCTCGAATTTGGGGTTGGTGGAACCGCTTTGTGAAATTGTTCCAAGGCACTGTAGGCTAAAAAAGCTCTGAGCACAGAACTATAGGCATCGACTGTGTTATCGGGATAGCCATTGATAGATATTTCGTTAAAGGCATTTGCCAACCGATACCGTGCTGCAAAACGGTTCAGTTCAGCACTGCTAACTGCTGTGGGCAAAGAGTTTGACGAATCAGCTTTCCGCCATTGGCAAAATTGTCGCCATTTCGTTGGATACGCCATTATTTTTTCACCCCGCGTCCTGCCAAACAAACCGTTGAATGTCCGTTAGAATCATCTCTAAATCGCCCCCGAAGATTTTGTTAATCCGATCAAAACCACCCAGGGTCTTAAACTGCCCTTGATCCAGTGCAGTTTTATCCACCACTGTTTCCTGCTTCAACTGCTGCCCAATTCGCTCCAGCCATTTCCGCTGTGGCGCTGTCCACGATTGACTCGCAAGAATCTTCTTCATCGCCTGATCAACCCGTTCCCCATAGGGCATCAGCGCATCTCCTAATGCAACCTGCCGGATATAGCCAATAATCGATGCTGCAATGTCTTCGTTTGTTGCATCTCGCCATGCCGATCGCAACTGAGTTTCTGAATAGCCCGCCGCATCCAGGGCTGCTCGCAGTTCCTTCAACTGAGCACGGGTAAGGTCACGAGGTCGTTGGGTCACTACAATCAACGCAGGGATTTGGTTCAAATTGGTTTCAATGAACTGTTTGAAGCTGTCGAGATAATCTTCTGGCCTGCCATAGGATGCACCGGATTCTGAGACGCCATAGCCTCGCTCGATACGACGTAGCTCATCCTCGTGATAGGACACCAGTACCGGATCACTGCCACCTTCTCTTCGATCCAAAATCTCGGCGATGGCCTTCCGCTGCTTCAGCCAAGTTGCTGCCTCATGGGGGGATATTTGCTTCAAATGCTGAACAACCTCTCCCACAGACATTCCTGCCAGTCCTTCCAGGGTTTCTTTACTGGAGTCACTGAGGTGCCGACGCTTCCGCTGAAGCTTCGCCATAATCTGATCCAAGATTTCCTCAACGGCATTGGACTCGCTGACGGTATCGAGTTCCCCAACCAGTTGTGCAAAAGAAAGGTTTGGATTGGCAACAACAGGTTTCATATCCGACACAGCGGACAGCGTTTCGTACAGGTTTACCGCATCGAAGATCTGGAAGACCTCTTTGTTGATGTCATCGCAACGACGCGTTGCCCGTCCCAGCATCTGGGAATAGAGAATCCGCGATTTTACTCGCCGAATAAACACCAGATTACTGATGGCAGGGACATCGATGCCTGTCGTCAATAAGTCTACGGTGACTGCTACCTTGGGATTGACCTCATTTTTGTAGCGACGAATCAGCTCTAGAGGTTTATCTGAAGCTCCTGTGATCTTGACCACATCATCGTCATCGACGCTGCCATACAGGTCGGTAAATGCATCCTTCAGTTTTTGAGTCACTAAATCGGCATGTTTATCATTCACACAGAAAATGAGCGTTTTCCCTGACAGCGTCGGGTCAATTTGTTGCGCTAATGCCTCACAGACAACCCGATTAAAGTCTGGAGTAATTACCTTCCGGTTAAACTGCTCGACCTCAATGCGGATCTCATCGGGTGCATGAACCAGGTCAAGCTGTCCGGTTTTCGGGTCGTAGTAGGTCACATCGTCGCCAGGCTGCCAAACAATGCCGTCTTCAGATAGGGCGGTGATAATGCGATGGGGCGGCTCGTGGTCAATGAGCCAGTTGTCGATTACGGCTTCTCGATAGCTGTAGGTAAACACCGGGTCACCAAAAATCTCAGTGGTGTGTAGCGCTGGGGTGGCGGTCAATCCAATCTTTACCGCGTCAAAGTAGTCCAACACTCGACGATACTTCGACACATAATCATTGAAGTCTCGAAAGGTCAGTTCGCTATCGCTTAGTTCCTTATCTAATAAATAGCCCCGATGACATTCATCCACGACGATGCAGTCATACTGATCGGTTGTCAGCAATTCGCTGTCGTCATTGGGATACAGCAGCCGTTTCACAAAACTCTGCACCGTGCCAATGTGGACTTTCGTATCTCGGTCAGGAGCCGTATCTTTTAGCTCTTTGATATCAAAGATGTCTGCGAAGGTCTGAAGACTTTCCATGCGCGTATCTTTGAAGGCATTGGAGGCTTGCTCGCCTAACGCACTACGATCCACCAAAAACAAAATGCGTCGAAATCGCTTGGTTTTGAGTAGGCGATACACCAAGGCAATACAGGTTTTCGTTTTGCCCGTTCCCGTCGCCATTGCCAGCAACAATGCTCGCTGCTCATTGGCGAGGGCTGACTCGACCGCTTGAATGGCACGAATCTGATAGTCTCGCAGCTCAAAGTCATAGGTGAAGGGTTCCTGGGAGAGGCGATCGATCGCTTCTTCCAAATCATTCGCCAGGGAATCCACTAAGCCTGCTGGACTGTACCAACTTCCAATGGCCCGCCGCAGATTTTCGGGTCGTCGCAGATCACAAAACCAGATGCCACTCATCAGCTCTAATTGCTTCAGATACGGCCTGCCATTGGTGGCAAAAACAAAGGGTACTTTGTATCCATTCCACGGGCCACCCGGCAAGATTTCATCCCCTTTGATGACATACCCCTGGCTGTAGCGTTTAGCCTGGTCGATAGCTCCATAGACATCTTTTCGTTGTCGTTTTGCTTCAACAACAGCGACAACTTGCAGCCCAACAAACAGGGCATAATCTGCTCGGCCATCGCTAGTCGGCCATTCGGCGATCGCCATATTTCGATTCTTCTGCGGACGCGATCCATTGGCAAATGTGATGGTTTCTGAATCAACCTCCCATCCGGCAGCACGCAACTGTTCATCGATGAGGCGGCGCGTCTCCCGTTCATCCAGATCGACCTGATAACCAGCCTGTTGCGCTTCGACCTTCACCTGCTGGAGGGTTTGTGGGGGAGTGGCGATCGCCTCCGCCTGAATTTGAGTCAGTTTGGCTTCCGTTTCCTTAGCGGTTGCCTCAGCTTCATCTAGTAGTTCCTCTGCCAGAGCCCGTAACTCAGCTTCCTCCGCCGCCATTGCCTGAGCTTGAGCCGCGCTCTGCTGATGCGACAGTACCTCCGCTCGCAATCGCGCCAGTTCCTGTTTGAGGGCGAGGGTTTCTTCCGCTGGATCAGACGGCGGTACAAACGGCCCAGGCTTAAAATTCGGCTGCCTGCCATAGGAACGATGAAACCAAACTCCTAGCAACCGGGCATACTTGAGGCCACTCAGTGCCGTGCCCTTCTCCCCCGAAAAGGAGTGTGTCGCTCGATTGCCAATCTTTCGCAGTTCATGAAACAGGGTGAGGACTTGTCCGGCGATCGCCCCCTCTCTCTCTAATCGCCGCAATAAATCAATCTGGCTTTCTCCAGGGTTTTCATACAGCCCTGCCTTTGCCGACACCATCTGAGCCAGCAACTCACCGAACTGCCGCAGCTTGATTA
>JAYKJC010000594.1:0-3081 GCA_035285885.1 Leptolyngbyaceae cyanobacterium
CAGTTGACTCACTTCGACGACCCCACTCCCCAGCTCCGCGAGATTGAGAAGCGGATTGTGCGATACGAACGTGAGGACGGTGTTCCGCTCAGCTTTCACCTCTATCTGCCTCCTGGTTATGAAGAAGGAACACGACTCCCGACTGTACTCTATGCTTACCCCCGTGAGTACTCTGACCCCATGACCGCAGGCCAGGTCACCGGATCAACTCAGCATTTCATGCGGATATATGGAGCTTCTGCTCTATATTTCTTACTTCAGGGCTATGCGGTGCTCGGCCAGACGACTATGCCCATCATTGGCGACCCGGAAACGGCGTACGATACTTTTGTGCCTCAGCTCGTTGCGAGCGCCGAAGCTGCCGTCGCCAAGGCCGTCGAGATAGGCGTGGCCGATCCTGACCGCATCGGCATTATGGGGCACAGCCACGGTGGACTGATGGTCGCGAATCTTCTGGCTCACACAGATTTATTTCGGGCGGGAATCGCCCGTAGTGGTTCCTATAACAAAACAAATCAGCCGTTTGGCTTCCAGTCTGAGCGACGGTCTCTCTTTGATGCGAGAGAGGCGTACATCGATCTTTCTCCCACCTTTTTTGCAAACCAAATTGACGAACCCATTCTCATCATCCACGGAGACGACGATTCAAACCCAGGAACACCCACCTTCCAGTCGCAGGTTCTGTATGAAGCCGTGCGCGGTTCGGGAGGCACCACCCGGCTGGTGTTGTTGCCTTTTGAGGATCACAATTATCGAGCCCGAGAAACGGTTGAGCATGTCATTTGGGAACAGTTCCAGTGGTTCAACCGATATGTGAGAGACGCTGAATCCGTATCTCCTGAAGCCGATTGATTTTACTCAAGCACATAGGGATATAGCACTGTGCAGGCACATTCAATACAAAGCGCCATGAACAATATAAAGTGTCATGAACCCCAGGGCTCTGGGGTCTGACCTTCTGAGACAACGTTAGGATCGAGTCGGGTGATACTGTCGATCAAGTAATTGTCCCCAGAATGGATCGAATGGATGAACAACCTCGGCTTTTTTGTTTTCCAGGTAAACAGGGCGGCCTGAATTTGCCCATTCAAAAATGGAGCCTTCTAAATTTACGACATTCTCTAAGCCTCGCTGTTCTAAGGCTTGAGCCATCTTTGCCGAACGATAGCCCACAGAACAGTAAAGAATAATTTGCTCAGCTTGCTGAACTTGAGCCAACTCAAAAATAGCGTCAGCGTCTTCAAGGTTTATTGCGTGTTTAAGATGGCTCACAGCAAACTCTTCTGGTTTCCGCACATCAACAATCAGAATTTCAGTGGGAGCTGTTGTGTCCGATCTCTGTTCAAATTCCTCAATTGAAATATGTTCAACGGTAGGAAAATTCTCATGAATTTGCGCTTTCAAGGTACTCCAGGAAAGAGATTGTGTTCTACATCCCTGAGCAATTCCCAAGAGTAAAAGGACGCTAAAGGGAAAGAGTGAACGCAGGTAATGATCGTGATTTATCACCATACGACGTGCGAGCAGTTGTATCTTTTCAACGATAAATAGCCTTAGCATTTGAAGAAATCTGTCGGTTAAGTTGTTGAATTATTTTTATTCGAGTAATGTAAGGAAGTTTATCATTTTGGCATATTGCCAATGCGTTAAACATAGATACTGTCATGAAGGGTGCAACTTGCCCCCACGATGGTTTTTAAGCAACATCCATAGCGCTATCAATTGAGAAATTGGGCATTAACGATCAGGGGTCAGGGATGGTTTTATGAAGGCTAGGCAGTTGTGTGGCATTGCCCTAACGGTTTTGGGAATCGCGCCATTGGATTATGCAGAATCGGGCGTGAACTGGGGCAAGCCGTCCTATGCGTTCACCCTTGAAGTGTCCGATGGGGTTTCTCGCGCTATTCGTGAGATGCCAGATGAGCAAGGAAGTATGATAGATCTCCCGGCGATCGCCCTCCCCACGGAAGCCCCTTCTCAGCCCGTCCAGTTCTACGCTCAAGACCGACCCAATCAGCCAGGGCGCGATCGCTTTTTGCAGCCCCAACCCATCATCCCCGGTGAGCAGCCCGTTGACCTCATCCCGCCTCCCTCGCCTCAACTCCCACCCCCTCCCGATGATGAGACGGTTTTTGAAGTTCAGTCCATTACCGTGGTTGGCAGTAGCGTTTTTGCAGAAGACGATGAACGCATTGTGGCCATCATCCAACCCTTGGTTAATCAACCCATTACGTTTGCGGATTTAAGTCGGGCAGCGGCGGAGATTACCGGACTGTATCTAGAAGAGGGATATATTACTTCTAGAGCGATTGTTGAACCTCAATCAATTAATGGTTCCGCGACAATTCGCGTGATTGAAGGTGAGATTGAACGCATTGACTTGAACTACACCGAAAACAGCAGTCAGCGGCTCCGACAGGCGTACATTCGTAACCGACTCAACTTGGGCATTGAAACCCCGCTGAACGTCAACAATCTGGAAGAACAGCTCAGGCTATTGTTGGCCGATCCGCTCATTGAGAATATTGAACCCACCCTGGAGCCCGGTACAGGAGAAGGTCAAAGTATCCTCACCGTATTGGTCACTGAAGCCGACGGATTTAGCGGGAATGTCGGCGTCGATAACTATACTCCGCCAAGTATTGGGTCTGTTCGCTTTGGGGCCAATCTTGCCTATCGGAACGTGACGGGGATTGGTGATTCGATCGCCGCAAGCGTGTTTCGAACCGCCTCCGGAGGCAGTACCATTGTGGACATATCCTACCGTGCCCCGGTCAACCCTATGAATGGCACCATTCAGGTGGGCGGACAGCTCAACCGAAACGAAATGACCACCGCGCCGCTTGATGAACTCGATGTTGATGGCGAGTCAGAACGGATTGAAATCAGCTATCGTCAGCCTGTGGTGCGATCGCTCCGAGAAGAATTTGCCTTATCCCTAGGCTTTTCATTCCAGGATGGGCAAACCTTTGTGTTTGATCAGCCCACCCCGTTTGGACTTGGGCCTGATGATGATGGCATCAGTCGCACCAGTGTTTTCCGGTTGGGGCAAGATTATGTGGCTCGTGATCCGGGAGGGGC
>JAYKJC010000595.1:0-8408 GCA_035285885.1 Leptolyngbyaceae cyanobacterium
CCTGTATCTGTTGAGGCTGTCCGCTGTTGGGGCGCAAACTGACGTAGAGTCCGTGAATCGAAGCGGGTGTTGAATAGAGGCGATCGCCATTGTTGGGCTGACCGCGAAATGCTCCTTCAAAAGGCAGTCGAGAATAGTCAGCATCAGGAGCCAACTGTTCATACTCCCTCAACGTAGACGCATTGAGTAAGGTTTGAACGCGGCCATTTTGATCGCGCCACTGCACCGTTAGCGTCATGGATGTTCCCATCGGGTTTTGAGGGATTTCCGCTGTAGTTGGCTCTGGTAGGCTGCCCGCAAGTCGGTAAGTTAATCGGGTTCCCTGGTTCAGAGAAACCGTCGTTTGGCAGTTGACACGGTAGGTTTGGGCATTCACGGGTAGCGGCGTTGTGGCTAGGGCGATCGCCAAAGCACAGCTTAAGGACTTCAGGATTGGCATCTTAGGCATGAGCAAGCACCTCCAAACTGGCACATAGTTTATGTCTGATACGAATCGGTATCGGTTAGCGCTTGTCCAACCGATACCCGGAAAACAGCCTTAAGCGGCGCTAAAATCTCGTCGATCGAGAACATCCACATCCACGCCCCTGAGTTCAGCCAGGACTTTGTTGCCCTCGCTGATTAAGACATTATTGTTCCTTTGAGTAAAGCTAAGACTACTAAAACGAATGCCATCCAATGAAAACTTATCAATGCCATCTTTATAGTCCAAAATTCTGTCTGCCCCCTTAAACGAATTAATCACAAAGATATCGGCATCTGCGCCTCCTTTCAAAACGTCTTTACTTCGCCCCCCAATTAACCGATCTTTCCCAGCACCCCCGATCAACTTATCCTTACCGCCCTCACCAATCAGAGTATCGTCACCGTCGCCTCCCGTGAGCTTATCTTTGCCACCCCCGCCCAATAAGCGATCGCTCCCGACATCCCCAAACAGGCGATCGTTACCTGCGAAACCGGAGATGATGTCGTTGCCTGCAAAGCCGTTGATTACATCCTGACCCGATGTCCCCGATAAGGTATCGTCGCCACTGAAATCGGGAACCGGATTGAGCGTTAGCTCGTAATGAGTGGCATAGGTAAACGTAGAACCGGGAGGGGGCGCAGCCTGCAAGAAGTACGTCCCCGGATCTAAGATTACGGAAAAAGTCGTGTTCGATCCCCCGCTAATGGATTCAATGGTTTCATTCGAATCATAAACCCCATTGCCATTCGCGTCGGATGCAACATAAACTCTTAGTCTTTCTGTCGTCCCATTGATCAGGACACCCATGTTGGTTTTTTGAGAGAGAGTGAATTGGTAGGTATCAACAGGATCGATGGCATTCCCAATATAGTCCCGAAGGAGCCGCTGTGCCGAGAGTGTGCCCAGCTTCAAGGCTTGACTAAATGTGGTACCGGGCTCAGGAGAAACATTACCGGGTCTCGGTGTGACACCCAGTTGAATGCTGTAGTTTCGCGTCAAAAAGTTACTGGTCCCGACTTCGAGATAATAGGTTCCAGTCGGTAATGATTGGAAAAATGATGTATCTGCACCTGCCGATAACGTTCTAATGCGCTCGTTATTTTCGACGAGACCATTGCCATTGAAATCGGCCACCAACCGCAGAAATGCAGGATTGCCCGAACCAGTTGCCCAGTCAACAGATCCAAAGATATCGCTATTTCCAGAGAGGGTAAATCTGTAATACGAGACTGGATCAGTTCCACCAATCACATCAGAGACGTTGATTGTGCTTGAAAGGGTTCCCAAATTATTGGCGGTTGCAAGGGTGTTATCTGTAAGTACCATAGATGAGTCGTTCAGAAAAAGATAAGAAACAGGTCAGCAATACATGGTGGTGCATTGCTGAATCGTGGTTAGTGGCGATCGCTCTCACCCGGTCGTGTGTGGAGAACTATAGCCATGAGTCGCCTACGCTCCTACCGAAAAGATGGAGCAAAAATGAAGGCTGTCCACATCCTAAGCAATTCGAGTGTTTTCTAATTGACCATTTGTGCCAGGAAATTGACCGATCGCGCCTTTTGTCACTGGCTTATCCTCAGTTACGTTCACGCAATTGGTCTAGCCCATCCAGAACAAAATCGAGGCCAAACTCAAAATTGTACACACCGTCATAACTACCATCAATGATGTAAAGCGACAGTTGATGCATATATGGATATTGGTCTGGAGGAATGTATGAAATAAAGCTTTCGGCAGTCTCACTATATTTCGAAGCTTCTACGGGGTAGTTGAGTTCTTGAAGAGTAAAGCCGTAGATGTGGCTGTCGATAGCATTCCATGCATAATCCGCCATCCTCCATGAAAATCCTGCTTCCCGCAGGCACCCGATCGTTCGATCAACATAGCGCAGCATCGCTGGGCCCACATTAATGCGTGACATGATTGCCATCGCTGCCCAGGGGTGTTTTAGCAACACCTCATGAGCCGAGAGTGCCCGCTGCCGCATGGCCGTTTTCCAATCGAGGTCAAAGCGAGGCAGTTCAATGTCGCTGACAACGATATCCACGATGCCGTCGATGATGTCGTCCTTACTGGCAACGTGATTGTAGAGCGACATCGCTTTCACTCCTAATGCTTGAGCCACCTTTCGCATCGAAAGTGCCTCAAGCCCTCCCTCGTCCGCTAAGCGGAGGGCAACTTGCAAAATCCGCTCTCGACTTAGAGGGGGTGGAGATGGAGTGTTGGATGTCTTTGTCTTAGCCATCTATTTTGTTGTGTATCGCCTTACAGTGAATCGCTCTAGCCTCCGTCGAATCGGTGTTACGAAATTGCACCTACAGCGCTATGCGCGTTGGTTAAGTACAGTTTTGTGCTTAACGTGGTTGCAAACCGCCATAAAATGACACTTGACAGACTTACAGCGTAAGCTAAACTGGCGTTATGAGTAGACGTACACTGTAAGTCTAACTCAGAAGCGACCTATTCGCTTCGCATAAATTCTCCTGAAAACTTAAAATTTTATGTCAGCAACAAAATCGCATATCCCGTCTTCAACGACAAGCCCAGTACATGAAAAAACGCATCAGACAATGAAGGCGATCGCCCGCTCAGAATATGGCTCGGCAGATGTTTTGAGACTCGAAACGGTCAATAAGCCCGCTGTACCAGAGGATGGCGTGTTAATCCGGGTTCAGGCTACGTCTATCAATGCAGGAGACTGTCATCTGATGCGCGGAACGCCATTGATCACTCGTGTAATATATGGCGGTCTCCGCAAGCCCAAAATCCAAATTCTCGGCTTTGATGTCGCCGGACGAGTAGAAGCCGTGGGTCAAAAGGTTACGCAGTTTAAGCCCGGTGATGAAGTCTTTGGTGATCTTTCTGAGTGTGGCTTTGGAGCATTTGCCGAGTATGTCTGCGCGGCAGAATCATCCTTGGTGTTGAAGCCTGACACGATCTCGTTTGAAACCGCCGCCGCCGTTTCAGGGGCAGCATTGCCAGCGTTGCAGGGACTTCGAGACTGCGGCCAGATTCAGCCCAGACAAAAAGTTCTCATCAACGGTGCGTCGGGTGGAGTAGGGTCGTTTGCAGTGCAGATCGCCAAAGCTTTGGGCGCAGAAGTCACGGCCCTGTGCAGTACGGAAAAAATGGATAAGGTACGCTTGCTCGGTGCAGATCATGTGATTGATTACACTCAAGTCGATGTTACTCAGAGCACTATTGATTACGACTTGATTCTGGATGCGGCTGCCTATCGTTCAGTTTTTGATTATTTCTCAATCTTGAAACCCGGTGGAACCTACGTTTTAGTCGGTGGATCGATTTCTCGTCTTTTCCAGGTGATGTTCTTCGGAACGTTAATTTCTAAGGTCAGTCGTCGTCGCGTGAACGCATTAGTTTCTACCCCCAAGCAATCCGATCTCTACATCTTGAAAGACTGGCTTGTATCAGGGGCGATCGCCCCTTTAATTGACCAAATATATTCCTTAGAGAATTTGCCTTCCGCTGTTCGCAAACTCGAACAACGACAGGTGACTGGAAAAGTTGTCGTTCGAGTTTAACAGAGGATTGATCAATGCAAGAAAAAACTTTCTCTGGGTATCTGACCCGTAGCGTGATTCAATTTGCGGCTCACCAGGGTATGGATATTCAGGCGCTTTGTTTTAAGGTGGGTCTCGATCCAATCGTACTGACGACACCGGATCAACGAATTTCTGCCTCTAACCACTATGCTGTGTGGCGCGAGGTCATCAAACAAACAGGCGATGAACATCTGAGTCTCCATATTGGGGAAGCGTTTAACGTCGGCAACTATGGCATCGTTGGGTACATTTTACTCAATTGCCAGACCCTGGCCGATGTCTTTGAGAAATATTGTCGCTACACGTATCTCTTTTGTCAGGGGGTTCCTAGCCAACTATCGATTTCAGAGGGCATGGCCTCTTTTGAGTGTATCTGTGGTCCTGGCCTGACGTTCCAAGATAACCCGCCAGAAGCATCGCGTCACGATGCCGAGTGTACATTTGCCTCAACCTTAGCCGCTGTTAAATCGCTCACAGGTAAGGAACTGCGTCCATCAATGGTGTCATTTCGCCATGCTTCTCCGGGGGATATTTCCGAGTATCAACGCATTTTTCAAACCGATCCGAAATTTTCAATGCCGTTCAATCGGATGACCTTTAATGCGGCTTATCTAGATTGGCCTGTTTTATCTAGCAATGCAGATTTACTGACTTTTTTTGAACAACAGGCAAACGTAATGTTGGGAATGTTGGATGGGGACGAGCACTATTCTCAAAAAGTGACCCATCTCATTGCAGAGCGCCTCAAAGGAGAACTCCCAAAAATTGACGCGATCGCCGCTGCCCTCTCGATTAGTACTCGCCATCTCCAACGGGAATTGCAAGCGGAAGGAACTTCATTTCAGAAATTACTCGATAACACTCGAAAAGAATTAGCGCTGCGGCATTTGGAAGACCCGACGTTCTCGATTCACGACATTGCATTTCTGTTGGGCTTTTCAGAACCCAGTGCGTTTAACCGCGCGTTCAAACGCTGGACGGGAACAACACCCCGCTACTGTCGGTTAATACGGCAAATGAAACCCATTCAGTTTACGGGAAAGGAGATGACGCCCCACCCTACCACCAACCTCTCACCACGCTAAGGAAGACAAAATTTCCGGGCGATCGCCCCAAACACCTCCTGGGACATCCAACTCAAATCAGTAACTCGGATAAATTCAACCTCTCGCGGTGACCGAAAACCTATTGGGACTGTTGCGTGTGGCGATCGCCCTGATGAACTTAACCTTAAATTGGGGGCATTGGCCTTAGCCTGGACGAAGCACATATCGCCACCATCAAGACGCTTAACCTCTCACGTTCACCAACTCGACGGCACTGTGGCAGAAGCAAGCTAACAACTAACATTTGCCGCTCCATCGACTGGTTAGCTGGTGTTGCTAAAGACATAAAACTGTCCGCAACCCCTCATCGATTTCTTCCTGCAAGTAGTCTGGTAGCGAACCAATCCGCTCAACCAAAAACGTCTTATCGAGCGTGAAAATTTGAGAACCATTGATAATAACGACGATAATCGTGCTAATCCGGCTCTGGGTAAAAGTATCATCTTGAATCACCAAGACCGGACGACGATATCCAGGTTCTGAACCGACTGGATCGGGTAGGTTCGCCCACCAAATTTCTCCCCGATACATGACCAATCCTCGTGGGGCAAAGACATAAACTGCATCTTTGCCATCACTGGATCAAGTTCAGAGTCCCAAGCCCAAAAACGGAGTCAGCTAACGGTGGAATACAGAAGCGGCAAACACCCGACGCATCACCCAATCGGCTTTCGTCTATCTGCTGCCGTAAAGGGTTAGCCTACGGCAGGCTCCTATTCCTGGGTTACTTGAGCAAACGCCAGCCGAATACCCAAGAAAATGAGTACCGTTCCCATCACTCGCTCAAACCAGTGAGCGATCGATAAGAAAATGCGCTTGATAGCTCCTTGAGATACGACCGTCGCAACAATGACCAACCAGAACACCTCAATCCCTACAATGGTGCAGCCATAAACAATTTGTACGATTAGAGGCGTATCTGGACGAATAATTTGGGTAAACAATGCCAGTAAAAATAATGTAACTTTCGGATTCAGTAGGCATGTCAAAAAACCGCTACGAAAGGCTGCTCCATGGCTCAAATCCAACAAAGGTGATTTTGGAAGATGGTTATTCTCGTGCTTCTTGGTTTTCAGAGATTGGATGCCGACATAAATCAAGTAAGCCGCTCCAAGCCATTTCAGAAAGTTAAATAACAAGATGGACTGGGAGATAAGCACGCCGATACCTACCAACCAAAAGACGATATGAACAGAGTCAGCGATCGCCACACCCAAGGCCGTACAAATTCCAGCGTGTCTAGAACACGTGACGCTATTCCGGATGGTTATGAAAAAGTTGGGGCCAGGTGCCGTTATGACAAGACATCCAGCAACAAATATAGTGAACCAATCTGTGAACCAATCGCCTAAAAACTCCATTCGTCCAACCTCGCAGTGATTGATATTGGCTGTGTCCAGCATACAAGCCACTGCAAGAAATCCTCGTTATTGCAGCCCCAACCTCAAAAAAACGTGACGCTGAGGGCAAGCAGGCTAACGGTAGAGATAGCTGTCGCCCATCGAGTCTTTTGTTGCTGTGCAGATCCTAAACAAACGAAAACCCTGACGACATATCGGTCAGCGTCACACCCACGACCACCCCAATCAGTTCTGGAGTGTTCCCTCCTTCTGTCTGATAGATCCCTGTCCCTGAGATGCCCACGCTAGCGGGAACTTCGGCTAATTGGTAGTTCGCCGCCGAGCCATGCAGTTGAATCACATCATGGTTAGCATTAAAGTCCAAAACTGCGGCGAAATCTGCCAGTCCTGCCGTCAAAACTTGGCCATCATTATAGAAAGCTCGTTGGCTATCGCCCAACACAAACCGATCCTTGCCGCCACCGCCAATGAGCCAGTCCACTTCACCTGCACCACCATCGGCTCCAGCCCCCGTCAGCGTGTCGTTCCCAAGTCCGCCCCAGAGGATGTCATCATCATCGGTGCCTGTCAGGTCATCGTTGGTTCTGGGTAACTGAGAGGTGTTAGCGATGTCTTGCAAATCGTAGAAAATGGTGCGAACTTCTTCAGCCGTGACTCCTACAGAAGCGACAACTTCAATGGTGTCTTGGGCGATCGCCACCAACTCGTCTTCAGTGAGTTCACGATCGCTCAGAGCATCAGTCAATGTTGTTTTCAAATCATCTACCAATTCTTGATCGGGGGGAGAATCAACACTTTCTTGTACATCTGCAATTAACTTTTGGATGTTTTCTTGCTGTTCTTTGGAAAGAGTAATTTGTCGCTTTGTACCCGCTTCTACCGCAATTTTCTGTAAATCTGTCAACAATGTTTCCGCATCTTCTTGAGAAATATTAGCCTCCTTGATAATGGTTTTCAACTCTTTTCGAGTTGCGCGAAATTCTCTTTGGGTAAAACTCCCATCCTTCAATGCTGCTTTCAAGTCCTGTTTGAAGGAGGAAAATTCAATTTCTGAACGCGAGACATTAACACTCGTTTTGATATCGTTGAACAGATTTTTTAAGTTTTGGCGTTGGGTTTGAGTGAGGGTGTTCATAGCGAAAGTTCCTTGTTTGCTAACGTTATGAGTCAACTGTAACCAGGATTTTTTTCCACCAGTAGGGTGCATCGTCCTGATACTGAAGGACTTTAGTCCCTTAGAAAATAGGACGTTTGTTACAGGCGTAATTCTATTCAAATTTCATAGGATGAGCGTGTTCCACAGGAAGAACGTAATCCATTACAAATCAACCGGAGAATTCTATGAAACTTCAATTCACTCGCAAACAAATCATCAAACCCTTAGCAATCGGAACAATGATTCTGGGAATCGGAAGCTTCAATCTTCAGCCTGCTGCTGCCCAAGTTGACCGCAATGCCATGCGCGAAATGGCTGAAGAACTGGATTTGAGTCGATCACAAATGCGTCAACTGGCGGGTGTGATGCGAAGTTTTCGATCCGAAATCGAAGATATTCTTACCTCTGAGCAACTTGAACTCTTACAAGCCGCACGGGAAGAACTGCAATCTCAGACACAAGCTCAAATCCAAAATGCTCAAGAACTTAAAGAAGCATTAGATTTAACCGAGGAGCAGACCGAACAACTTGCCGAGGCACGCAGAGAACTGGTAGACGAACTCCAAAACGTTCTAACTTCTGAGCAAATTGAAAGCCTCCTGGAAATGACGATCCTCAGCCAAATCTAAAACCGTTTCTGAATGTATCTTATACTCCGTACTCTAGGGCGTGTTTTAAAACTAGCTGAAAGGGTTGTTTTTTCGTGCGCTTTGCGCACGAAAAAACAACTTTTAAAACAGACCCTAGGATCGGGTT
>JAYKJC010000596.1:0-6466 GCA_035285885.1 Leptolyngbyaceae cyanobacterium
GGCGATTGGCGTACCGCCCCTGGATGTCGATGCCCCATTTAAAGGGGTGCTCGATTCGTTGAGAACCCTGGATTTGCCTATTGATTTGCCCATTGAAATGTGTTCTGAAGCCTCGACGCAACCCTCTTTAGCTTTGCCAAGTGGGAGTGACGATCAGAATTCAGGTTCTTCTTTAGTGGCTCAGCCAAGTTCTAATCTGTTGAATGCCTCGCTAGTGATTCGGGGTGTGGCGAGTTCGCTTGAGACTCGGCACCTGATTCTGACGAATGTGGATAATCAGGGACTCGACATTCTAACGGTCGAGCAACAGCATTGGCTCTATCAGCGGATTGCGTTTGAAGTGGCGAGCTATTGCCGTAGCGAAGCCCTCATGCTCAGGGCTAGAGTTGCTGGAGCGCTGCCAGAGGGCGATCGCCCAAGCCGTATTCCTTTGAGTTGGCGATTTCTGCCGCCGCTACGCCACAAAGAAACCACGGCATCCCCGATTCGCTTTTTTCGGGCACTGATGGAATGGATGCAAGCCAGTCCCATTGCGATGTCGGCTAATTTGTTTCAAGAAGCGGCTTTACCGATGCTGGGGAGTTATCAGCCCCCTGAGCCCCCTGAGATGCCCCAACTTCCAGGTTTAGATGGGTCTGTCCAGTCGTTGAAACACCTGTTGTTTGGGTCGGAGTCATCTCCCTATTCGTTTCAGGGGGGCGGTGAGAATGGGGCCTCGGCAAATGGCCTGCAACAGTCAAGCGAGTGGTTTGACCCCGATCATCACAGCAGCGTGGATGGATGGTTTAGCTCAAATCAACGCAGTTCTGTTCGCCGACAGGCGGAGCAGTTTCTCTCGATGCCATCGCTGCCTTTTCGACGAGGCTGGATTTCTAACTGGGATGAAGATTTTCGAGGCAGTGATTCTCTGATGGATAGTCCAATCGAACCGTCCACCGAACCGTCCATTGAGCCGCCATTAACGCCAGCAAGCACACCGGGACAAGCGATTCAAGCGATGGATAATCATCCGATTGATGAAGTTGGGCGATCGCCTGATTCTCTATCATCTGCTTCAGCCGTTGCTGCCTGGGCAGCGTCGTCTCATCAGTCTGAAGGACAATCGTCTGAGCCAGAGGATGAGTGGATTGCGCCTTTTCAAAAGGAACCGGGGGATTTGTCGTCCACTTGGGTTGACACAAAAGCGACGGTTGTGGGCTACGAAAAACATCCCCTTGAGAAGGTGCTGAACTGGATTGATCGGATGATGCTCTGGCTTGAAGACAGCGCATCTAAAGCACTGAAATGGCTGCAAACGGTATTAAAGCCGGAGGACAGTGGGCAAAGCAACACTGGAGAAGACCCCCATGACTCTTTATAGCGGTTTTCTAATGGGTCAAGTACAAAATCAGCCCGTGAACAAGGGGCTTAAGCCCCTTGCCTGTGCTTAACCAGCTTGCACACCGCTACAGATTGCAAGTCGTCCCCATCACGCGATGACAATTGAAACCGAGGTATGCTTTGCAGTAAGGGCACTCTCTAATCTATACGCTGTTGACAACTCGGATGAATAGCAATCTTTTAGAGAATCGACTGACCCAACTGATCAAGCAAAACATACTCGGAAGATTAGAGACGCTACCGAGGTGGCTGGTGTTGAGCTTGAGTGTCGCTCTGACCCTTCTAATTGGCAGCATTGATTTTGCGATTCAATTTGACCTGTCGCTGTCAATCTTTTATTTGATTCCTGTGGCGATCGCCACCTGGTTCCTCAATTTTCAAGCAGGTATGGGTATTTCGCTTCTTTCAACCGTGGCCTGGCTCCATGCAGATGCCGCTGCGAAGGACGCGTCCTTTTCACTCCTGCTGTACTGGAATGCGGTTGTTCGACTCGGCTTTTTTTCCCTTGTGACCTATTTGTTAGCGGCTTTGAAGGAGGCGTATTCTCACGAGCAACAGATGGCTCGCATTGATGGCTTAACGGGAATCTATAATCGGCGATTTTTTCTTGAACTCTTGACCATCGAACTGGACAGAGCACGTCGCTATCACTATCCATTGACGCTTGCCTATATAGATTTAGATGATTTTAAGCGGATTAATGACCAGTTTGGACATGATGCTGGGGATTCTCTGTTAAGACTCGTCGCTCAAACGCTTGACGGAGCTGTGCGATCGCACGATTTTGTCGGACGTTTAGGAGGCGATGAATTTGCCATCGTGCTTCCCCAAATCAATAGCCCTCAGGCGATCGCCACCTTGAGCCGCATCCATCACCAACTGAATCAGCTCAGTCAGTCAAATCATTGGCGTGTCGGGTTCAGCATCGGGGCCATGACCTTTACACGCTTACCTGATTCGGTCGATTGCCTAATTTCTCAAGCCGATCAGTTAATGTACGCCGTTAAACAAACGGGCAAGAATCGATTGGAGTGTCACGACTATGCCTCACCCTGAGCGAAAGAAAAGCGTGAACGAAGTACCTGAACGCGGTAGTATAATCGCTTAGGAAATACTGAAGAGATAGGGGGATTTGATTTCTGTGCAAGTGGGGCCACCCTGCCTGCATTGATCCAAGATTTAATCCCCGCAGATTAGCGATTTGAAGTGATGAGGTAGCTAGAAAACCTATGGCAGAGACATTTATGTTTAACGCCCTGCGAGAGGCGATTGATGAAGAAATGGAACGCGATTCCACTGTCTTTGTTCTGGGTGAAGATGTCGGCCATTATGGTGGCTCCTACAAGGTCACCAAGGATCTATATAAGAAATATGGCGAGCTTCGCGTTTTAGATACGCCCATTGCAGAAAATAGCTTCACGGGCATTGCCGTCGGGTCTGCCATGACCGGGTTACGTCCCATCATTGAAGGCATGAACATGGGCTTCTTGCTGTTGGCCTTCAACCAAATCGCCAACAATGCGGGAATGCTGCGCTACACCTCTGGCGGAAACTTCAAGATTCCCATGGTGATTCGTGGGCCTGGGGGCGTCGGACGTCAGCTCGGAGCCGAGCACTCTCAGCGACTCGAAGCCTACTTCCAGGGGGTTCCTGGTCTGAAGCTGGTGGCGTGCTCAACGGCCTACAACGCAAAAGGGCTTTTGAAAGCAGCGATTCGCGACGATAATCCGGTGTTGTTCTTCGAGCATGTGTTGCTCTATAACCTGAAGGAAAACCTGCCCGACGAGGAATATGTGCTTCCGCTGGATAAGGCAGAAGTGGTTCGAGAAGGCAAGGATGTCACTCTGTTGACCTATTCTCGGATGCGTCACCACTGCACCCAGGCGGCAAAAACGCTCGTCAAAGAAGGCTTTGATCCTGAGATTATTGATCTCATTTCGCTCAAGCCGTTGGACTTTGAGACCATTGGGGCTTCCATTCGCAAAACCCATCGGGTGATTGTTGTTGAAGAATGTATGAAATCTGGCGGCATCGGAGCAGAGTTGACGGCCTCTATCAACGATCGCTTCTTTGATGAACTCGATGCTCCAGTGAAGCGACTGGCGTCTCAGGACATTCCCACTCCTTACAATGGTCTGCTGGAAAGCCTCACCATCGTGCAGCCCAATGACATTGTGGTGGCCGTTCAAGATATGGTGGGTCTCAAAGTGTAATGGCCGAACCTTCTTCATCTACACGGGTTCGCTTAGCAGAGCCCGACGATGTTGCCACCATCTTCCAGCTCATCAAGCACCTGGCTGACTATGAGAAGCTGGCTCATGAAGTGGTAGGCTATGAGTCTCTCCTTCAAGAGCATTTGTTTGGCGATCGCCCCTACATTGAGTCTTTCATCGTAGAATCGGGCGGCACTCCGGCGGGCTTTGCCCTCTTCTTCCAAAACTACTCCATCTCAGTGGGCACACCGGGGTATTATCTGGAAGATTTGTTTGTGCTGCCCACCTACCGAGGGCAGGGTTTGGGAAAAGCGTTGCTGTCTGCTCTGGCTCAGCGGGCGGTAGACCAGCAGTATCATCACCTCCAGTGGAGTGTGTTGGACTGGAATGCTCCGGCGATCGCCTTCTACCAGAAGATTGGTGCAGATATCTCAGAAACAGAACGCATCGCTCGACTTACTGGAGATGCCTTGACTGGAGATGCCTTAACCAACGGGAAGCGACAATTCGAGCCCACTTCCCATTCATTCGCAATTGAGCAATTGACCGGGGATCGACTCTCTGATTTAGCGCCGCTGTTGGAGCATCTGTCCGACCCTCAACAGTCAGTCGTGAGGACGGCGATTGCTACCCATCCCCCCAGTGTTGAGGCGATCGCCGTTTATGACAACGAGCATCCAATCGGACTCGCAACCTTCACCCACAGCTACTCCACCTTCTTGACTCGACCGGGCATCGTCGTCGAATCGATGATAACGTCACCGGGCACGAATCCGTTGGAGATGCGCTCTGTTCTGCTTGATGCCTTGGCTCAGATGGCCAGAGATCGGCAGTGTGGACGACTGGAATGGTTGGTGGATAGGGAGGATGATGGGGCGATCGCCCAGTGCGAGTCGCTGGGCGGCACCGTAAAGCCGGATTGGCGCATCTGTCGAATGGAGGTAGAAGCGATACATGCGTTGTCCTGGTGATGCGAACGCACGCTAGTGACGCTGTAAAGAAGCGCTGTAAAGAAATGAAGGCTTTTGAGAATGTCTCAGAAGCCTTCTGTGTGATTTTCAGATTTTTCTAGCCCTACGGGTGAAGGTTTAAGCCTGTTTCCCCCACGCCGCAGGGGAAACAGGCTGAGTTTGACAGTTCAGACGTTAAGCATCTGAACGATATGCCCGTCCGCGATAATGCAGTGTCACGTCACTCTGATGACGAGGGGCGACGTTGTATTGCTTGGTGCGCCACTCAGCACCCCGATACTTGCCACCCACTGGGCCTTCTGATGCGGTCATGGCTTCAGTCGAACAATCGTACTCGGTTCCTAAAAAGCGTAATTTCATAGCTGTCCTTTAGTAGATGAATGAGATCAACGTGATGTAGTGAGTTTGAAGTGGCGGACTGTGCAAGATCGAGACCGCACATTCCTAGATATATCGACTCAAGGTTAAGGTTTCACAATATTTCTCTAAAAATGCATCAAAATTTACAGAAATTTTGAATTTAATTCTGACTGAAAACGATTTTTGGTCATTCCAGTAATAATCTCTTTACAAAAATAAAAGAGTGCAGCACTGCTGCACTCTTTTGAGTTGGTTGAGTTGGTTTCTTGGGGTTGCTTTTTAGGGTTGTTTTTAAGGAATCCAATGAATTCCTTAAAAACAATGAATCTCGTTATGCCGGGGTATTGAGCAACTCTCGTACATCAGTGACGTGTCCGGCGATCGCCGCTGCGGCAACCATCGCAGGACTCATCAATAGCGTGCGGCCTGAGGCAGACCCCTGGCGTCCCTTAAAGTTCCGATTGGACGAAGACGCGCTAATTTGCCGCCCGACGAGCTTATCGGGATTCATCGCCAGGCACATTGAGCATCCGGCTTCTCTCCATTCAAACCCGGCTTCTAGAAAAAGCTGATCGAGTCCTTCTTGCTCAGCTTCTTGTTTTACCTGCTCAGACCCCGGCACCACAAAGGCTTTGATGTCGCTAGACACCTTACGCCCCTTGACGACCCGTGCCGCTTCTCGCAAATCGCTAATGCGCCCATTGGTGCAGCTCCCGATAAAGCACACATCGACTTTGGTGCCTTTGATCGGAGTGCCAGGGGCTAAGTCCATGTAGGCATAGGCTTCTTCAGCAATGAATCGTTCGTCTTCAGGGAGCGACTCGGCTAACGGAACCATTTCTCCGACACCAATGCCCTGTCCAGGGGTAATGCCCCAGGTGACCGTGGGCTGGATATCGGCTGCATCAAACGTGACCACATCATCATAGTCAGCATCGGCATCGCTGGCGATCGCCCTCCACCACTCAACGGCTTTCTCCCAATCGGCGTCCTTAGGCGCAAACTCACGCCCCTTCAGGTAATCAAACGTCGTCTGGTCAGGATTCACATAGCCACACCGTGCGCCTCCTTCAATGGACATGTTGCACACGGTCATGCGCTCTTCCATGGTCATGTTCTCAAAGGTGCTGCCTGCATATTCATAGGCATAGCCGACCCCGCCTTTGACGCCCAGGGTGCGGATGATATGCAAGATCACGTCCTTGGCGTAGACGCCTTCTGGTAAGTTGCCATTCACCTCAATGCGACGCACTTTTAGCTTTGATAGAGCCAGCGTTTGAGAGGCGAGAACATCGCGCACTTGACTGGTTCCAATACCAAAGGCGATCGCCCCAAAGGCACCGTGAGTAGAGGTATGGCTGTCCCCACAGGCGATGGTCATCCCCGGTTGAGTCAGCCCTTGCTCTGGCGCAATGACATGTACAATGCCCTGTCGTCCCGACCCAATGTTGTAGAACCGAATGTTGTGCTCGGCGCAATTTTGCTCCAGGGTGCGAATCATGTCTTCGGCGAGCGTGTCCACAAAAGGACGCGCTTGATCAG
>JAYKJC010000597.1:0-3867 GCA_035285885.1 Leptolyngbyaceae cyanobacterium
CATCCAACATTGGGAAAACGAAATTGCTGAATTAAATGAGGCCATGAGGAGCGTTGACCAAGCAAATCTTCAGGGCTTCCGCGACGATATTGACCTTTACACAAACATTCGAGCCACTATTGCAGAACTCACAAATACGCTGAAGGATATGAACGCGCTCACTCCTGACATGCACACCGATTCGGGATTCAAGGAGCTGATTGATGCAGTCAAAGAGCGACTGGAAAGCTGATACAGATTTTGGATTTCCTATACAAAACTCTACAGCGCAATTACATTTGACGTTGAACCAATATTTCAACTAATTGAGTCAAGCGACTGACCGCTTCAGATTGTTGTTGGACAGTTACAGATTGTTGTTTAATCGTTTCCCCTTGTTGCTCAGAAACTAAGACCTGTCGTTCTATTGTCTGGGCTTGATCTCGAATCAATAGCTTGATCTCGGGCAAACCCTCTGTAAGTTGTCCGATTTGATCCGACAGAATTTCTAACTTGTCGTCCAACCTACTCATCTGCTTGCATCGTTACTCACCGTGAGCTTCATCATAAGGCATATTTTCGCTGGCAGTAGAGGAGGTCTCACTCTATAACGATAAACATGAGACTGTTCCCTTCGACTTCGCTCAGGGAACTGAGGGCTGAGCGAAGTCGAAGCCCTCTTTTCAGGACAAAGAATAACGATAGGATTCAATACGCTCTCATGTTTGACTTTTGTCGGTTCCTTCTTCTAATTCGGTGACGGCAGCGTCTAGCTGTTCTTCCAGTTCCTCAGCGGTGGGAAGCTGATCTTGTAGGGGCGCAGGAAGGGCGTGGGTTGAGACGGCAATGGGAGCGTCGAGTCCCCGCAGTGCGTACTCGACGGTGGTCTTTCGCTTTGATTTGCAGAGAATAATCCCGATGGTGGGATTGTCGGCGGGGTGGCGAAGAATCTCGTCAACAGCAGACACGTAGAAGTTCATCTTGCCAGAATACTCGGGTTCAAACTCTCCCATCTTCAAGTCAATGACGATGTAGCACCGCAGCTGGACATGATAGAACAACAAATCAAGGCGATAGTCTCGGCCATCGACTTCGATGGGGTACTGGCTGCCCATAAAGGCAAAGCCGATGCCCAACTCCAGCAAGAAGTCGCGGATGTGATCCACCAGCGCTCGTTCCAGTTCTTGCTCTTTCACGTCCGGACGAAGGGTCAGAAAATCAAAGTTGTAGGGATCTTTGATCAGTTGCTGAGCCAGATCTGATTGCGGCTGAGGCAGCGTGGACTCGAAGTTAGTAATAGCGCTCCCTTGACGGGTGTGAAGACCATTTTCGATTTGCATCACCAATACGTTGCGGCTCCAGCCGTGGGTCAGGGTGGCGCGGGCATACCAGAGGCGGTGTTCTTTCTCATTCAGCTTATCTAGCAGGGTGATGTTGTGATACCAGGGAATTTGTCCAAGCACCTCTTGGACAATTTGCGCCTCGGGGTAGGCGGCGGCAAAGGCTCTCATATACATCAGGTTGGTTCGCGAAAACCCTTTCATCTCGGGAAATTCTCGCTTCAAGTCCTTAGAAAGCTGGGTAATGACTTTTGCACCCCAGCCTTCTTGCTCTTGTCGCTGCAAGATCTCCTTGCCGATGTGCCAGTACAGCAAGACGAGTTCTCGATTGACGGCCAGTGCCGCTTTGACCTGAGCCTGACGGATGCGGGTTTTCAGGTCTCCGAGAAACGCGACGTAGTTCTTTGCAGTGGGTGAAATTGACGCCTTTTTTGCCACGAGCTAATTTTGCTGCGAGTAATCTTTTGCTGCGAGTAATCTTTTGCTGCCAGTACACTAAGCCTGAGCGTGCGATCGCCCCAAACAACCCGGTGTTGATAGCTGTGTCCGCTCTACGATTCCCATCATCTTATACGCCAGCAGCGCTGCGGAAAACTCATAGGTGTGAAACCCGTCGATGGGGCTGAATTCCATGATGTCGAACCCGACGACAGTGCGTTGTTTGACGACGCTTTCAAAGAGCGACAGGGTTTGATACCAGCCGAGCCCACCCGGAACGGGAGTGCCTGTTGATGGAAAGACCGAGGGATCGATGCCATCCACATCCACCGTAAAGAAGACGTTCGCTGGAAAATTCTCAGGAAGCTGAATGGTGCTGATGTTCTGAGGAACGAGAATATCGGCATCGATGTAGTCAACCTGGTGGGTTTGGCGTGTCTCGACTTCTTCTTCGCACAGGGCACGCACGCCCAACTGAAACAGCGGAATCTCCAGTTCTACAATGCGCTTCATCACAGAGGCATGGCTGTAGCGGTTGCCCTGGTAGGCGTGGCGCAAGTCTGCGTGGGCGTCAATCTGAACCACACCAATATCTCGAATGCCCGCATCCAGCAATCCTTGGATGACGCCATAGGTGACGGTGTGTTCTCCGCCTAACGCAATGGGAAACTGGCCTTGAGCAACGATGGAGTGGGTGGTGCTGGCGATCGCCCTCATCACGTCTTCCGCACTCTGACTGACATCGACGGGAGGATGCGTGTAAATGCCGCGCCGACTGGGAGTGCTCTTTCCGTCCCAAGTTTCGAGTTGCCAGGAGGCTTGTAGAATCGCCGCTGGCCCTCGACTTGTGCCGCCACCATAGGACACGGATTCTTCATAGGGCACGGGCAACACGTGGAAGAACGCCTCCTCAGGGTGGGGATGCTTAAATTCTGACCCCAAGAAAACGGGATATCCGGGTGCAACGAGCTGATCAAATTCGTCCATGGTGTCCTGATGGGTATGCAAATGCCAACAATATCTGTAGGGGCAAATGGCCATTTGCCCTTACGGTCAATTAACGTTATGACAGGCGGTGCTTAAAGTCTTCGTAGCCAAATTCTCGCACAATCGTCAACGCATCGGTGGTCGAGTTCCAAACGGCGATCGCCGGAAGCGGCACCCCATTGAACGTCGTGGTTTTGACCATCGTGTAGTGTGCCATGTCATCAAACATCAGCCGCTGCCCAATCTGGAGCGGAGCGTCGAAGGCGTAATCGCCAATCACATCCCCAGCCAAACAGGACTGTCCTCCCAGCCGATAGCCATGAAGCTTCTCACTCAGCAGTCCCGCCCCGAAGATGTTGGCGCGATAGGGCATTTCTAACGTATCGGGCATGTGGCAGGTGGCTGAGGTGTCGAGAATTGAAAGGTTCATGTCGTTGTACGTTACGTCCAGTACTTCACTGACTAAAACGCCTGTGTGAATGGCGATCGCCTCTCCCGGTTCCAGATATACCTCCACATCGTAGGTCTTTCGGAGATGCAGAATCCGCTGAATCAGCCGCTCAACTTCATAATCAGCCCGAGTGATGTGATGTCCTCCGCCCAGGTTGATCCACTGCATCTGATGCAAAAGCTCCCCAAAGTCCCTTTCCACCACATCCAGCGTTCGCTCCAGAGGCTCAAACGTCTGCTCACACAGAGTATGGAAATGCAGACCTGTGATACACGCTAACTCTTGCCCCTCAAAGGCGGAACGGGGAATGCCCAAGCGCGAACCTGGAGAGCAGGGATCGTAAATCGGCGTCGTTCCTTCAGAATGGCGGGGGTTGATTCGCAGCCCAAACTTCAGGTCGGGACGCTGAGCCTTGGCTTCTTGGATGAGCGGTTGAAAGCGCTGCCACTGACCAAACGAGTTAAAAATAACATGATCTGAAATGGCGAGAATGGTTTCTAAGTCGCCTTTTTTATACGCCACAGAGAAAGTGTGAACCTCTCCGCCAAACGCTTCGCGCCCGAGTCGCGCTTCGTGCAGACCACTGGCACAGGTGCCCGCCAGATAGCGACGAATCAGAGGCGCAAGGTGAAATAAGGCGAAGGCTTTGAGTGCCAGCAAGATGTGGGCACC
>JAYKJC010000598.1:0-10133 GCA_035285885.1 Leptolyngbyaceae cyanobacterium
TTGTGTTTGGCTCAACGGACTACACCCAGGAGATGAATCTGCTGCGAGATGCGGATATCGCTGTGCATTCAGCTAAACAGAAGGGAGGGTCTTGCTATGTCGTCTTTAACCAAAACATGCACCAGAAAGTCTTGCAGCGACTCGTTCTTGAGAATGAGCTGCGGCGGGCACTGGAGCAGCATGAGTTTACCCTGCGCTATCAGCCGATTGTGGGTCTAGAGAGCGATCGCCTGGTCGGGTTTGAAGCCCTGGTTCGCTGGCAGCATCCCGAAAAAGGCTCGATTTCCCCAATCGAATTTATTCCCATCGCAGAAGATACGGGATTAATTGTGCCCCTGGGCCAGTGGATTTTGCAGGCAGCGTGTCGCCAGATGGTGTGCTGGCAGACTCAATTTCCGGCAGCGTCCTCTCTAAAAATCAGCGTCAACTTATCCGTCAAACAGCTTCGAGAAACGGATCTGGTTGCTCAGGTTGAGGAAATCCTCCAAACAACCGGGCTACCCGGACAGTGTCTTGCGCTAGAAATTACTGAAAGTATGTTAATGGACGATAGCAGGGTAGTAAACCAACGACTCAAACAGTTGAGTGATCTTGCCGTTCAAATCAGCATTGATGATTTTGGGACTGGATTTTCTTCCTTAAGTTATCTGCATCGCTTGGCTGTGGATAATCTGAAGATCGATCGTTCCTTTGTTAGCAACATGTTTGAGAGCCAGCGCAATCTGAATATTACAGAAACCATCATCAAGCTATCTCAACAACTGGGGTTAGTGGCGATCGCCGAAGGCATCGAAACTCCAGAACAACTCCAGCAACTCAAAGCCTTTGGCTGCAAACTGGGTCAGGGTTACGTGTTCAATGCGCCCATTACCAGCGATGAGGCGACGGCGTTAGTCCATCACTACGCCCATCACATCACAGCGTTTCCTTAAAAAGTTACCTCACACGGATGAATCCGAGCGGTGAAGACTTCCCGTACAATGTGACATTGCTCCCAACTTGGGAAATCACAATGAATTACAAACTCTATTACTGGCCCGTTCCATTTCGTGGAAATTTCATCCGTCTGCTCCTGGAAGAGGCTGATGAGCCCTACGAGGAGGCAACGGATGAAGAAGTCATCGATGTGTATTCAGTGTCTCCAGAAGAGCAGCCCTTTCCGTCGATGGCACCTCCTTTTCTGCACGATTTGGGTAGTGACATTTTTCTGAGTCAAATGCCAGTGATTGTGATGTACCTGGCGGAAAAACTTAATTTTCTGCCCAAAGACGCATTCAAATCGACCCTCTGCCTCAAGCTCCTGTTAGATAGTAATGATGTGTTGACTGATATCACCAACTGGAACGGGACGGTGATGTGGGAGTATGAGACCTGGCGACAATTCCGAGAAGACCGACTCAAACGCTGGCTTGAGATATTTGAGCAGACAGGCCAACAGTTCGGGTTACATTCGAGCAGTGACTATTCGACAGGTGCCTATATGCTCGGGGGCGACCAGATAAGCGTAGCGGATATTACCACCTATGCGCTGTGGGGCACGATGATCCGATGTCTACCTGAACTGAGTGATGATTGTCAAAAGCACGCGCCGCATATCTTTGAGTTGTGTCAAAGAATTGAGCGTCGCCCAAGGGTCCAGAAATTTAACGAAGGCCAGATCCAGTCCTATGGGAACCTGTATTGTGGCGGTCAAATTGAGAAATCTATTCGAAAGATGCTGAAACAAGATTGTCACCCATAGCCCAAACCAAGAATCTTTTTTCGCTTTTCAATAAAAACGTGCCTAAAGGACGAGGACAACCACTCATCAAACAACGTTAATGTAAAGAGTAAGAAGCAATAAGGAGCGTATCTATGCCTCGTTCTAAAGACATCACCCCTAAAACATCTGATGTAATTCCTGGTTTGGTTATCTTTCTGGCCATCAACTTTCTGGTAGCAGCCATGTATTTCCACATCATTAATCCATAGTCTTCAGGGCAATAGTCCGGACATTTTACTGGGGGATAGCAGGAAAGCCGTCCACCGGATAAAGTGCGAATGTAATTAACTGATCGCACCGATGGACAGCTTTAATCAAATTCTAACGGGTCTGCTGGCAGCAGCAGGCCATCTCGTAAACCCCAACGGAAGTTTTTGCTGACGCTCCTCACCACCATTTTCGTGGTATGCGGCAAAGTAAATTACGTCAATCTCAGTCGTTACAGCGATTTATCAGAGCGAACCTACCGTCGCCACTTTCAAAGCGGGTTTGGCTTTGAATGCCTCAATCTAGGGCTCATTGAGCAGGTCAGAAGCCCCGAAGGAGTGCAAATTATCGTGGTGGATTGCACCTTTGTGGAGAAAAGTAGTCGTCACACCTATGGATTGGCCTGGTTCTACAACGGTAAAACCCAGCGAGCGGAGAAGGGACTGGAACTCTCGGTGATTGGGGTTGTGGACCTGGAACAAAACACCGCCTATGCCCTCTCAGCGCAACAAACCGAGGCCGGACTGAGTACTCAGACCCCCTCGGCTGAAGCAGACCCCTCGCCTCAGGGCAACCGCATTGACTTCTATCTGGGCCATTTGGCCCTCTGCATTCCGTACTTTCCCCAGGGGATTCGCTATATCGTTGCGGATGGCTTCTACAGCAAGTACAAATGGGTCACGGGGGTGGTGAAGCTAGGCTTTCATGCCATCGGCAAACTCCGTTGTGATGCCAACCTCAAATTCCTTTACACCGGGCCCTACAGCGGTCGAGGCCGCAGACGACACTACGACGGTAAAGTCAACCTCGCTGACCCGCGTCGCTTTCAGTTTGTTCAGCACGTGGAGGAGGGGGTGGATCTCTATAGCGCTGTCGTCTGGTCGGTGAGTCTCAAACGGAAGGTGCGACTCGCTTATCTCCTCAAGAAGGACAAGGGTCGTAGCCGTTATGTCGTTCTCTTTTCTACCGACCTCGAACTTGACCCGGTGTGCCTCTATCGCTACTATGCGGCTCGCTTTCAGATTGAATTTGTCTTTCGTGATGCCCGACAATATACCGGATTAGCCGATTGTCAGGCTCGCTCCGCTGACGCCATTGATACTCATGTCAATGCCAGTTTATTGGCACTCAATCTGGCCAAAGTCGCCTTACAGCAAAGCCAGACGGAGTCTGACACCCTTAGCTTCTCGATGGCATCTTTCAAGCGACGGGCACTCAACGAACATCTTTTAGACTTATTTATTGAGCAGTTTGAGTTGGAGCCAACGTTGATAAAATCCCATGCGAACTACCAAAAGCTCCTTGATTACGGGGCGATAGCCTACTAAATCTGTCCGGAGTGTTGTCTAATGTGAGGAAGATTGAAGACGATTGCTGTTTTGTAATGTGAAGAACTCTAGAGGAGGTGATTGTGCAATGGAAACCATAGATCATTACCATCAGTGGATAAAGATCATTACCATCAGTGGATAAACAACGTTCCCATCTGGTTCGTCAATCTGGAGGATGAGTGTCAGAGAATCATCCAGCAAGTTTTGCTCAATAGGCCGCATCGAGAAAGAACAAAACGCGTTGCAGTGCGATGGCGTTCTGGGTCGCATAGCCAATGATGGCAGCGGTTGGAGGATGTGATGGAGCATTCAGCCAATCTTCCAGAGCATGAAAGATGTGAGTCACTTGCGCCCCCGCACGATGCATCAAAGACGTGTGGATGTTCATCAGGATGCGATCGCCCGCAATATCATCCGTACCTGGTCGCAGCAGACAATGGGTGCGTAGGATATGGGGGGAAGGGGGGGGAACGGGTTGCAAGAACTGTAGCAGTTCACTTGTGGCCCGCTCTACCAGTTCAGCCACCACAGTCTCCATCACCAGCGGGGGCAATGTGAATGCCGGATCATCGTCGAAGAAAGTTTTGCAGAGGAGCGATCGCCCTTCCAATCGCACCAGGCATTCCAGCACTGCTATGGGTTCGGGGGTGGGAAACAGGTGGGTGTGCAGACGATTGAGGGGGATGGGTTCTTGCCAGATGGCGAGCCAGTAGACGATGTCCCGTTCCAGGGGAGTAAGTTTTTCTAAATGTTGGTTCAGAAGGGCACGGAGGCGATCGCCCACAAACGGGGTATGGTTCTGCAAAAACGCTGACATCTTACCTACAAACATAGATTGGATGACGGGCACCGCCAACTGCATCGCCAGGGGATTGCCTCCGTAGAGATGCCCCAATGCCCTGCGTTCGGCAGCGGTTCCAGTCAATCCCATCGCTAGCAGAAGCTGGTCTGATTCGTGGGCTGAGAGGCCAGGTAATGGAACCGCTGACATTGGCGCGGCAAAGGGAGATTCCATGATGGGTAAGGCTTCTCGACTGGTGACCACAATGCAGCTTTTATGGGGTACTTCCATCAGTTCCATGAGACAGGTTTGGAGATTCGGCTCGGTCGGTTGAGCAGGGTCGGCGTGGGCCATCAGGGCATCCAACCCATCCAAAACCACCAGGTAACGATGATTTTTGAGGCGATTCAGAAGACGATGGATCTGTCGGTGGGGAGTGTCAGCCTGATCGTGAAAGGTCGCCAGGATGCTTTCTAACACAGCAGTCAGAGAGGGATAGGCGTGGAGCGATCGCCAAATTATCCCATCTACTTCCCCCTGTACCCGATCGGCCAGAGCTAAGGCCAGAGCTGTTTTGCCGATACCTGCCATGCCTGTAATCGACATGAAGCGACACTGAGGGTCGGTCACCATCAGGGTTTCTAGGGACTGGAGAAGTTGCGATCGCCCACAAAAGAATCTCAAATCGGGGGCTTCTCCCCAATCCATGAGCGGAGAATCTGACTCCAGTTCCCCAGCAGATTTGACCTCTGAGCCCACCTCTGGGCCGACGCCTTCTGCGACTCGACGCCAATCCGAAATTCCCACCGCCTCACAGATGGCAATGAAGGCATCCCGCTGAATCTTCTCGCCCCGCCAGAATCGGCGCAGGGTGGCGCGGGAGGTGTGGGCATCCTGCCACCAGCAGGCAGTACTGGTTTTCGTCCAGCCTTTTCGGAGTCGAGCCTGGTCGGCGATCGCTAGTCCCTGGGTGGAGGCGTTGAGGGTGTCGGGCATGGTGGTTGAGAGGGTGAGAGATAGAGGAGTTGAAGGCGTTAGGGTGGAGGGGTAAAGGGTGAAGGGTAGATGAAGAAGGCTGATTTTTATTAAGCCTAGCTGGAAAATGGTCTTGAGGAAAAGTCTCGGAGAATCACAATCCTGAATGTGAGCCTTCTGAGTTCTGAATTCTACAGCGGTTTGCAACTGCGTTCAGCACAAAAACAGTTGTGGAGCGCAGCGCGCCCTCCACAACTGTACTTAACCAGGTGCATCGCGCTATAAGAATCATAAAGGACAGATAATCTATGCTTTGAACATATGAAAATAAGGGATAACCCACCTATCCACTTCAGGATTACGAGGTTCATCCAACTATGGCATCACTCCACCAGCCGATTTGGACCTTGTCCGTTGACAGGGTGTACCTGTCTTTAGGGACGACTCTAGAGGGCTTAACTGACTCTGAGGTGCTACGTCGCTTAACTCAATTTGGTCTGAATGAGCTGCCAGAACCCGCTCGCCGCCCTCTGGTTTTGAGGTTTACAGATCATCTTACTCATTTCATGGCGCTGTTACTCTGGGTGGCGGGTATCTTAGCCTTTGTGTCCCACACCCCAACCCTCGGATGGGCGATCTGGGCGGTGATTCTCATCAATGCGGTCTTTAGCTTCTGGCAAGAATTCCAGGCAGAAAAGGCTCTGGCCGCCCTTAGAAAAGTTCTACCCATGCAGGCGAAGGTTTATCGAGATGGCACCTTACAGGCCATTCCAGCACGGGAGCTAGTGCGTGGAGATGTGATGCAGTTGGAAGAGGGCGATCGCATTTCTGCGGATGCTCGGTTGGTGTCCGCTGAGAGTTTTTATGTGGATGTGTCGGTGCTCACGGGAGAATCTTTGCCCGTCGCTCGGACGGCTCATCCTGTCAGCATCCGAGAAGCGGTGTCGGTGCGAGCAGGTAAACCTCTGGCCCACCCTGGAGAACAGCCCCTTCAGGAGCGAGTGAACCCTGCTGAAATTGCAAATTTAGTGTTGGCCGGGAGTACGGTTGCGGCTGGACGAGCCACTGCTGTGGTCTATGCCACGGGTGCCCAGACAGAATTTGGTCAGGTTGCTCACCTCACGACTCTGATCAAACGAGAAACAAGTACCCTGGAAATTCAGGTGGCGCGCATCGTTCGCATTATCACGGCGATCGCCATTGCCATGGGAGTCACGGTCTTTCTCCTGAGCTTTTTGCTCATCGGCATGGATGTGACGGAGAGCTTCATTTTTGCCATCGGCATCATTGTGGCAAACGTCCCGGAAGGGCTTCTGCCGACGGTAACCCTGGCTCTGGCTCTGGGAGTACAGCGCATGGCCAAGCAGAATGCCCTAGTGCGGCGACTATCAGCGGTGGAAACCCTGAGTGCTACATCTGTTATCTGTACCGATAAAACGGGTACCCTCACCAAGAATGAAATGACCGTGCGGTACCTCTGGATTCCCACGCAAGCTAACGTATCTTCATCCATCACGAATCAGAAGCAGGACTCTCCTTCCTCTCCTCCCTCCCCCCTGATCGAAGTCACCGGGGTAGGCTACGACCCCACAACGGGGAGGGTGCAGATGCCTGCGGAGGAGGATCTTACCTGGAAAGTCCGGTTATTGCTGCTGGGGAGTGCTCTGTGCTCCAATGCTCGCTTGATTCATCCATCACCCAGTCGGTGGCAGGAAATTGGTGACCCGACTGAAGCTGCCTTACTGGTTGCGGCGGCAAAGGCCGGGTTAGATCTGGAATCTCTGCACCAACAGTTTCCTCGGTTACGGGAAGTGCCCTTCGATTCTCGTCGCCGCATGATGACGGTGGTCGTGGATTGGAAAGCCGCTGATTTTTGGGTCGATTCGCTGCCCCTGGTGGCCATGACAAAAGGTGCGCCCCTGGAGGTGTTGCGCCACTGTCAGGGCATCTTGCGAAACAGTACCGTCCAGCCCCTAACGCCCAGCGACATGGATGATGTCATTAGCGTCAATGATGGATTGGCCCGCCAGGGATTTCGGGTGTTGGGGTTGGCCGCTCGACGCGGAGATGACACATGTCTCTCGCTGCGGGCTCAAGAGTTGGAACAGAACCTGATTTTTATCGGGCTAGTGGCCATGTTTGACCCACCCCGTTCTGAAGTGCCGGAGGCGATCGCCCAATGTCATGCAGCAGGTATTCGGGTCACGATGGTCACAGGGGATTATGGTCTTACGGCAGAGGCGATCGCCCGTCAGATTGGGTTGGTGGGGCACGGTAACCATCACCCAGACTCAGTCCGGGTCGTCACCGGAGACGGAATGGGGCATCTGTCTGACGCACAGCTCCGTCAAGTGCTGAAGTATCGGTCAAACCTTGTCTTTGCCCGCATGTCCCCGGAGCACAAGCTTCGCCTGGTGCAGGCGTATAAGGATATGGGGGAAGTCGTCGCTGTCACCGGAGACGGAGTAAATGATGCCCCAGCCTTGAGAGCGGCTCACATTGGCATTGCGATGGGGCTAAACGGCACGGATGTGGCCCGCGAAGCTGCTGATATTGTCCTGACGGACGACAACTTTGCCACCATTGTCAGTGCTGTAGAGCATGGGCGCGCCATTTACCAAAACATCCGCAAATTTATGACCTACATTCTGGCGTCGAATATCCCAGAAATTACCCCGTTTCTAGCCATGGTCGTGTTCAAAATTCCTCCAGCACTGACCATTCTGCAAATTCTAGCGGTGGACTTAGGCACTGACATGGTTCCCGCCCTGGCCCTCGGAGCCGAGCCTCCTGAAGCGGGGATCATGGCTCGTCCCCCTCGACCGAAACAGACGTTTTTGTTGAATCGTGCGCTCTTACTGAGAGCCTATGGGTTTCTAGGCATCATTGAAGCGATCCTGGCCATGCTGGGGTTCCTGATTGTGTGGTGGAGTCAGGGGTATTCCTTTACTGATTTGCAGCAGGTCACACCGATGATTTTGTCTCACACCGCAGACCCAGCCGTGATGGAGATTTATCGACAAGCCACAACCGTCACGTTGGCCGTCATCGTCGCCTCCCAAATTGGTAATCTTTTTGCCTGTCGGTCTGAATGGGGGTCTGCCTTCCGGCTCACCGGAAGAGACAATCCTCTGTTATGGACTGGAATTGGGGTAGAATGCGCGGCTCTACTGGCGCTCATCTATGTTCCGGGCTTACGGGAGGTGTTTACTACGCTTCCCCTCACTCCCTGGCAATGGTTGGGATTAATCCTGTGTCCACCGCTTGTGCTCGGGGCTGAAGAACTCCGAAAAAAAATGTTACAGCGCTATGCGCGTTGATTAAGAACAGTTGTGTGAGGTGATCGCACCCCACACAACTGTTCTTGTGTTTGACGCGGTTGCAAACCGCTATAAATGAGAGATGACAAGTAAGGAAAACATAACTGAATCAACGAGTGAGTCACGGGTGAACCCAAAAGTGAGTCAATCTTTAGGGATGGGGCATCTACGCTGAGAATATGTTAATACCTGCTAATCGGCGTAGGAGTCACGTATGCACAACCTGAAATCCCAACCTGCTGGTTTGTATGTCCATCCCACTGGTGATACCCCCAACCCTACCCAACCCATGGTCTTTCCCCTCAAGCACACGGATGTGCAGGCTCAGGTGATGGGGAATCTGGCACGGGTGACGGTAACTCATGTCTTTGAGAATCCCTTCACCACTACCCTGGAAGCGACCTATGTGTTTCCCCTGCCCGATGAGGCGGCGGTAGATGAGATGGAGATTCAGTTGGGCGATCGCACCCTCTACGGCACCATCAAGAAACGCCAGGAAGCCCAGCAAATCTACGAGCGGGCGAAGCAGCGAGGACACACGACAGGACTGCTAGAACAGGAGCGTCCCAATATCTTTACTCAGTCCCTTGCCAATATTCAGCCAGGGGAACAGATCCGCGTCACCCTCCGCTACACGGAAAGCCTCCGGTTTGAGGGGGGCGACTATGAGTTTGTGTTTCCGATGGTGGTGGGGCCGCGCTACATTCCCGGCATTTCCCTGGAGGACGGTCGCCTGGATGCAGGGTCGGCTCCCTTACCCATGACTCTGAACCAGGACACCGATCAGGTGCCCGATGCCTCCCGGCTGAATGCCCCGATTCTGCCGCCACATCTGCGGTCGGGCCATGATATTGCCGTCACCCTGGAGATTGATGCTGGGGTCGCCCTTCAGCAAGTGCGATCGCCCTCCCACCCTCTCTATATAACCTCCCAGGGAACCTCTACGCGCATCACCCTGGCAGATCAGGACACCATCCCCAACAAAGATTTGATTGTGCGCTATCAGGTAATGGGCGATCGCCTCCAGGCCACGGTACTCTCCCACACCGATGAGCGGGGCGGTCACCTGGCAACCTACCTGATCCCTGCCATCCAGTACGATCCCACAGACATTGTTCCGAAGGATGTGGTGTTTCTTATCGATACCTCTGGCTCCCAAATGGGCGACCCGCTGTTCAAGTGTCAAGAACTCATGCGCCGCTTTGTCATGGGGCTGAATCCCAGAGACACGTTCAACATCGTGAATTTCGCCAACACCACTCACCGTCTCTCTCCCCGTCCTCTGGCCAATGATGATGCCAATCGGCAATCGGCAATCCGCTATATCAACCAACTGACTGCCGGGGGTGGCACTCACATGTTACGCGGTATCCAGGAGGTGCTGTCCTTACCTGTGAGAGATCCGGAACGGTTGCGCACCATCGTGCTGCTGACCGATGGCTATATCGGCAACGAAACCCAGATTCTGGCAGAGGTGCAGCAGAAGTTGCAGAAGGGCGATCGCCTCTTTAGCTTTGGGGCGGGCAGTTCGGTCAATCGCTACTTGCTGAACCGCATCGCTGAAATCGGTCGGAGCGTGTGTCGGGTGGTGCGTCAGGATGAACCGACCGAAGATGTGGCCGAAAAATTTTTCCGGCAGATCAACAACCCTGTGCTCACCCACATTCAGCTCCAATGGCTGGGGGATGGGGAACCGCCGATATTCTATCCCGATCGCCCCAATGACCTGTATGCCGAACAACCCCTGGTGGTGTTTG
>JAYKJC010000599.1:0-3757 GCA_035285885.1 Leptolyngbyaceae cyanobacterium
TTCTGGTGCATGTTTTGGTTAAAGACGACATAGCAAGACCCTCCCTTCTGTTTAGCTGAATGCACAGCGATATCCGCATCTCGCAGCAGATTCATCTCCTGGGTGTAGTCCGTTGAGCCAAACACAATGCCAACGCTGGCGCTTACGACAACATCCTGCCCGTCAAGCGGTAGAGCAGTTTTGAAGGTCGTGATAATCTGCTCTGCCAGTCGAATGGCTGCCTCTGGGCCATCAATTTCTTCAATCAGCAGTGCAAACTCATCGCTCCCCAGCCGAGCTACGAGATCAACGCCGCGCACCATGCCTTCCAGGGTGTGAGCCGTCGTCTGCAAAAGCTCGTCTCCGACCCGGTGCCCCCAACTCTCATTGATCACCTTGAAGCGATCCAGATTCACAAAGAGTACGGCAAAGTAAAAATCATCATGGCGCTTCGCCCGCTCAATCGCCAGCTCAATTCGTTCGAGCAGTAGAACACGGTTGGGCAATCCCGTCAGGCTGTCATGGGTTGCATCATGCTCTATCTGCCGTTGGGCGTTTATCTTATCGGTGATGTCGCGGGAACTGGTTTGAAAGCGACAGGAATCATCTTGAGATGCGGGAATAACCTTAAGTAAGGTTTCTAGCCAGATGTACTCACCATCCTTCCGCCGTGCCCGATAAACAAGCGGACTGGAGGTTCCTTCTGCCAGTGATTCTTGGAATTGAAGGCGAGTCAGGGGGCGATCGCCCGGATGACAATATCGGTAAGGATGCGCCCCCACCAATTCCTGGGGTTCATACCCCAAGAGCGATTGGCAAGAGGGACTGAGATAAAGAAACCTGCCCGAAGAATCATGCAAACACACCAGATCCTTGACATTCTCAGCAAGCAAACGAAATCGGGCTTCACTTTCCAGCAATTCAGTCTCAGAACGCTGACGTTCCAGTTCAGCACTTGCTCGGTTGGCGAAAATTTGCAGAATCGTAAGGTAGTCCGTGCGATCGCACAACGGAGTTTCGCTAATCGCACACAGCGTTCCTAAAATTTGTTTATCCGCATTGGTCAGTGCGACACCAACATAGCCTTCCGCATTCAGTTTAAGCAGGGCCGGGGCATTGGAGAAGACCTGAGTAATTTGCGACTTGCAGCAATACATTCCATCTTGTAAGACAAACGAGCAGGGCACGGTGTCCGGAGAATAGATGATGTTGGGCTGGAGCTGCCCTTGCGACCAAAACGCAATCGTTTGGAGCTGATGCTCAACTTTTTCGGCCACAAACACGTGATCCGCATTCAACGCGGTTGCTAGATGCTGGACCAGTTTTTCAAAGAACGCTCGACCCGTGACCGCTGCGGTTCCTTCCATCAGGGTTTGCAGCATGGCACTGGAATGTTTCAGTTCGGTGATGTCTCGCTTAATGCTGATGTAGCGGTAAATCTCACCTGTTTCATCATAAATAGGATACGACCGATCCCAAAACCAGCGAATGCAGCCATCGGGTTCCACAACCCGATATTCATCATTAAAAAATGACGTTCCTTGAACTTCTGCCGCCATCTTTTGAACAACCCAGGGGCGATCGCCAGGATGAACATGCTGGAGCCAAGCAGAAGGGCTCTGCTCAACCGCTTCAATCCGCTGACAAAGCCTCGCCCATCCAGCATTTGAAAAGATCAGGTGCCCCGAGCCGATTTCTCGCAGCAAGAGGGGGGCTTCAATGCCATCGACAATTTGCTGGAGCTGTTGCTGACTCCGCTGGAGAGAACGCTCCTGGTCAAATAAGCTGCTGAGCAGCTGGGTTAGCGCCTGCGAGAGACGAGCAATTTCACACTGACCTTTCGCTTGCGGTAGGGATACCTGACGGTTTCCCTGACGAATCTGGTCAGCCGCCTTCGCAATCTGGAGCAGGGGTTTCGTCATCAGACTCGCTGCTAACCAGCCAAGGGCAGCAAAACCACCTCCGAACACAAAGCCGCCAATAAGAATTTGTCGATGAAGCGCTTGGGCAGGCAGAAAAGCTGTCGCGGCTGGCTCTTGCACAAGAACAGTCCAGCCCAATCCGGGATAGCTCCGATATCCCTGGCTTTCGACAAAACCCACAAGATAAGTATGGCCATCGGGCCATTGCTCAACCACATACCCGTTTCCCTGAAGGCGCGCCAGTCGAAGGCTTTCCAGGTTCAGGGTTTCTCCTTCCCATCGCTCTGGGCCGAGTAAAACAGTGTTGGAGCGATCAACAACCAGAATTTCTTTCCCTTCAGCCGCAGGCACATCTAAAAGCTTTTCCTTCACCTCTTCTGCCCATTGCCAGCTGAGATGCGCCCCTAAAACTCCCTGAAATCCTCCCCACTTATCATACACAGGGCTAGCCACATCGACAAAACGAAGCGGATCACCTGAGGAATTGGTCAGAAGTTTGGCCAGCAGAACGGCTTCGTGAACATCCCCCACGTAGGGGTCTTCTCGCGTTTCCATGAACCAGTCACGCTGGCTAACGCTCTCACCTTCCAGCAATGACTGCACGCTCACCTCAACCACTCCCTCTCGGTTGGCAAAACCAATCCAGGAATAATTGGGGTAGGTTTCTTGTAGCTTTTCAAGAACGCGCCGTTTCTCTGCATCAGGGGTTTGAGCACTCCGAAAAGGCTCTAAGTCTGCGATAATTTGGATTTCGCGATAGCGCTCAAACATATTCTGGTCAAGTCTACCCGTCATTTGATAGGCAATTTGAGTAAGATCTTGACTGATATCTTGTTCGATTTGAGCTTTGGCTAAATTCCCAGAAACTTTACCTAAAACAGCGGAAAGTAGGATCGTAATGCTGCCAAATGCAATGCTAAGGCGAACACCAAGACGAGTATTCATCCAAAGGGGGGTGATTCGGTTCATAGGAGTGTTGAAAAGCAAAACAGGAAATCACAGGCATGAAAACCATGCGCGATGTCCAGGAAACACACCAAAGGAACGAAAAGCACTTAGCCCAGCTCTTGAGAGCCGCCCTAAGGCAAGCATACTTGTTCTCTCAAGAGGTTGATGCAGTAAATTACGACTATTCCTAATGTTTTTAACCCTACCATAGGGAAAAGTTAAGAGGGAATTTTTCTCCATTCGCCTGATTTTTATTCTTGAACTGCACAGCGGCACGTCGATTAGTCAGAGTCTTCCCAGAAGGGAGACTGAACTATCACTTTGTCAACAACACCCTGTTGATAAGAATTATTGCCATCACTCGCCTCACGCTTCAGCCCTAATCTCAAGCCCCACATATCTGGAAACACGCTGAATTACTCTATCATCAGCGTGGGGCAGTTTTAAGGAAGCCCGAGTGGTGCCCTGGCGATCGCGACACATGATCTCTGCCCAGGTGAGGATTTGAGGTGTGCTGGTATAGCCTCCTGCGACTTTATTGCCAATCTTTAATGCGGATGAAAGGACTTGAACCTTCACGTCGCGAGGACACTAGAACCTAAATCTAGCGCGTCTACCAATTCCGCCACATCCGCTCATATAGCTAAACTATCATAGCAAAGCCCTCATCAAAACCGACATGTTCTTTGAAAATCATTTAGGTTATGACTTGGCAACCTTCTCACAGATACAGCGAATGAAAGAGGGTTTTGGGTGGTACTTGTCTAGCATATTCCTTGTTCCCAGTGTCTCGCTGGGAATGCCCGCAAGCGCCTTTGGCTCCCGTTCAAATTGGGGCCAGAGGCTCCCGCAACGGTTCCCTGCCAGAGACAGGGAACCAGAAATGAGAGAACGCTAAACACATACTT
>JAYKJC010000600.1:0-5066 GCA_035285885.1 Leptolyngbyaceae cyanobacterium
GCGATATGAAATCGATTCGGTTGGTGCCTCTGCTTGGGGCAACTCCAGTGTTTGCTGGAGTCTGGTTGGCAGCTCAGCCTCTCACGGCTCAGGCTCAAAGTCTTCAAGCTCAAAGTCTTCAAGCTCAAGGGTTTCAGCTTCAGGGAACTCAAGCTGTTCAAGTTCAGGGAGTCTCTTCAATTGAGCAGGTGACTCAGTACAGTAATGAGTTGGCTCCTGTCACCATTGGTCAGGTGACATCTGTCTCCCAATTGTCTGATGTGCAGCCGACTGATTGGGCGTTTCAGGCGCTCCAGTCCCTAGTTGAGCGTTACGGTTGTATCGCTGGTTTTCCAGACGGCACGTATCGAGGGAACCGTGCAACAACTCGTTATGAGTTTGCCGCTGGTTTGAATGCCTGCCTTGATCGGATTAATGAGCTGATTGCGGCGGGTTTGTCGGATAAAGTGAGCCGAGAAGACTTGGCGGTGCTACAGCGCTTGCAAGAAGAGTTCGCTGCCGAGTTGGCGACCTTGCGGGGACGGGTCGACGCCCTCGAAGCTCGCACGGCTGAGCTGGAAGCCAATCAGTTTTCAACTACGACTAAGCTGGCCGGAGAAGCGATTTTCAACATCACCGATACCTTCGGAGACAATGATGACAGCCAAACGGTGTTCCAACAGCGGGTGCGACTCAACTTCAACACCAGTTTTACGGGTGATGATTTGTTGATTACGCGACTCCAGGTAGGAAACGTGACCCCGTTCGATCTGGCGGGTGGAACCTCGGAGGCATTCCAGGCGGCTCAGGTGTTTGGAGACACGGGCAACACGTTTACGCTAGATACCTTGGAATACCTGTTCCCGCTAGGAGGCTTTGATATTGCGATCGCCGCCAATGCAGGAATCTTCGACGACTTCACCCCGACTCTCAACCCTTACTTTGAGGACTTTGATGGCGGCAGCGGATCGATCTCTGCCTTTGGTCAGCGGAACCCAATCTATCGCCTCGGCGGGGGGCAAGGAGCCGGAGTCAACTACGCCTTCTTGGATGACACCATTACTCTCACCGCAGGTTACTTGGCTGGAGAAGCCTCTGATCCTAGTGAAGGAGCCGGACTGTTTAACGGTAACTACTCCGCACTGGGACAAATCACCTGGACGCCGACGAATCGCATTGGATTGGCCTTCACCTACCTTAACTCCTTCTTTGGCGGAAGCGGGGATTTTGGCTTCGACAACGCGGGCGATGGCTCCGGCTTCACCGGGACAGGACTGGCCAACTCCATCGGCGGACTGGATGACGACACCGCTGTCGTCGCCAACTCATACGGCATCCAGGCCACCTTTGAGGCAACGGACTGGCTCACCCTCAGTGCCTGGGGCGGCTATACGGATGTGATTTTGGTGGAAGCAGGTGACGCTGAGATTTGGAACTACGCGCTTACTCTGGCCTTCCCCGATCTCTTTGGGGAGGGGAACCTCGGGGGCATTGTGGCAGGGGCTCAACCCTATCTCGGCGGCATTGATGTAGACGGTGTGAACATTGAAAACGACACCCCGGTTCATTTAGAAGCCTTCTACAAATATCAGTTGAATGACAACATTTCGATTACCCCCGGTGTCATTTGGCTTCTCAACCCTGATCAGAACGAAGCTAACGACGACATTGTTGTCGGCAGCATCCGAACGACCTTTACCTTCTAGTTTGAAGCCCTTCTGGTCTGAAGCTTAGGTAGAATCTCATATCCCAACATTACAGCCGATGTGTCAGCATCGGCTGTTTTTGTTTTGCACAAACGGGTGGTCTAAATCGAGGGAGGCAACTCTGAAAACGCAACTAGATGATAAGTCCTTAGCCAAAATTAATTACATTTCCTGTTAGGGGTGCGCCGCCGGGGCGCACCCCTAACAGGAAATAAATTTGTCCATCTACTTAGAGATCGCCAACTGCTCTAATGCCTGTCTAATTCCGGGGAGAATAGGCTCTGGATTCAATGGTAAATTGTGGGATTTCCTCAAGTTCATCTGGAGTTAGAACATACTGCTCACATACAACACTCAAGCGCTTGCCAGCCGTTTTGACGGCATTGACAGAATGGGTCAAATCTCCCTGAAAATAAACGACGGAATTAGCGCGAGGAGTGATTTTTCCGACTTGGCGCTTGGCTGATTTAAGAATCAACTCACCTCCCTGCATCTGTTCTGGAACCCGCACATAGAGAACACTCACCACAAACGGAGGCTCAATGGTTTTGCAGTAGGATCGCAACGAACGATCCACATGGGGATCGACGCGAGATCCTTCTTGGAGAAGCAATGGGTTCAAGTAGAAGGCATTGCAATCCGGCTGAAGTGCAATCTCTACGTAAGGCGTAAAGAATGGGAATGTTTGCTTAAGAATCGATAGTCCATCCCGTCGAAATACAACGGAAAATCCCCGTGTTTGAACAAAATCTCGATTCAGGTTGTTAACCGTGAAATAGGGACTGGCGTTGATCTTCTCCCATAGCTTGTTGAGATACCGCTCAGGCAAAACATTGTCTTGACGCTGGTAATAGCTCACCCTGATGGATCTCTCACGAAACTAGCCTATCGAGTATAGCGAAATGAACGTGCCAGATGAACGTGCCAGATGAACGTTGCCAGCTTCGCGCCAGTTTACTCGATATACGACTGCAAGAGTCGAATCATGGCAGAAACAGACGACAGTGAAGCCGTCTCGCTAGAGGTGTGATAGTCCGTAGTCGGGATTTGCAATGTGGTGCCGCTAATGGCTCCATCAGTTGCCGCAATCAGTCGCCCCATTTCCGTTCGCCCCATTGAGTAAGGTTTGGCTCGGGTTTGATTCTGAATGTTGATGTAATCGTCCTTGTAGCTGTAGGTGATGCCCAATTCATCACACCGATCGGCGAGTTCTTGGGTAATGCCTGTGGCAAAATCAGCGCTTGCGTCTTTGCGCCGCAGAACCACGTGTTGGGCATCGGCAGCTTCGCGGTTGTGATAGGGACTTGTATCGAGCGCAATCAATCGCTGGGTGGTCAATTGCTGCCGCTGAAACCATGAGAGAGCGTAGCGCCAGCTCCGACCTGATTCTTCCTGAGCGGTAAACAAGGCTGTCCCCTGGAACCCGCACCGAAAGAGAAACACGAGCAGGGCTGCGCTAATGACATTATCCAGTTGGGCAGAAATATACCCCTCGTCAAACTGCAATCGATCGAGAAACGCGACAGGAGTGCCGGGCTGGAGGTGTTCGAGCCCCTCCACTTCAAAAATCAGGTTGCGTCGTTCTGGGCAAATATAGGAGTGTGTAATGCATCCTTGGCCGAGATACGTCCCTGTGTAGGGCATATGCGCCTGCACCCGCTGCCCCTGAAAGCGATTCTCAATTGTATTCAGCATCTGCTCAGAGACCGAATCACCCGTCAGTTCACCCTGGTTGCCAGCGATGAAGGCGGCATATTGAAATTCATTGGGGCCGGTACACAGGAGTCCGTGGCGATCAATGTGGGCAGACAGTATCATCTCATGGGGGCGGCTTCCTTGAGCCACAAGTATCCCATGGTAGTACTGCACCGTTGCTCCCACTTCTTCTAGTTCACGAGTGAGTACCCGGAAAAAGGAATCTTCGGAGCCAACAACCGCAGGTTCTCGAATGAGGAGTTGCAGGATTTCGATAAACTCTGCGAGTTCTGAAACCTCTTCGACCGTCTGCTTGTGGGTTTCAATAATTTCCTTGTGGGTTTTGAGGGGCGTTTTGAGCATTAAATCGAGAGGGGTCATAGGGTACCTGCCTGGGGGTAATGAGGAGTGCTCAACTGAGAAGTACTTAGAGAAGTGCTTAACACCTCTAGTTAGCCTATAAAGGTAACCTTTAACCCCTGGGGCGTTTAGTAGAGTTCACTACAATTCATCCAGTAATTCTCATGTTGAAAGACTTCGCGCCTATCGGCGCTCACGTGTATCGGTTCAGGGGGCAAAACGGTCGCCGCAAGCGACCGTTTTGCCCCCTGAATTTCCATAATGAGAATCGCTGCAATTCATCACAAACTCTTGCCCAATTCGCGCAGAGCGCTCATAGCTCATCGGCTGAAATGCCATCGGCCTGATAGCCAAAGTGCCACAGCACAGCGGCGGCTTCGGCGCGGGTGACCGCTTTCTGAGGTTGGAATAGGGTGGTGTATCCAAACGCTCGAAGAATGTTCGACTGGTCGCCGTTTTGATAGTCTGCGAACACCATCGGCAACGCTGCCGGATTGATTTGATCGGCGTCCTGAAAGCCCCAGGCTTCTTCCACGGCGGACAGTGTGGTGCTGGGAAGTGCGCCCCGTCGATCGAGGGGGACTTTCCAGCGAATCAAGTCTTCACGGGTGAGAGGAGCGGTGGGGCGAAAGTTCACCGTTGTGTCCCCGGAGAGGGAACTGGGAATCAGTCCGGCATCGGCTAAGCCTTGAATGGCCGCATAGCTGGGGTTGGACGAGGAAACGTCCTGAAAGGCAGAGGAGGTGGAGGAGGTGGCGGTGCGAATCTTGCGGCTGGGGCGATCGCCATAAAACAGATTATTAGCCGTCAGTAACCACTGAGCATACTCCTGTCGCGTAATCGGCTCATTGGGCTTAAACGCTGTGCTAGAAGACACACTGCGATTTGCAGCACTGCCCTCAGCATTCTCAGCACTCCTTTGAGGTGCCGTTAAAATGCCCAAGACCGCTAAATCTTCCAGGTAGGGCTGGAGTTCTTCTGGCGCTTGGTCAAGATCGGTAAAGGATGCGGAAGATTGGTTCTGGGAACGAGACGACCGAGAGGCAGAACGGGTAGACGGCTCTGAGTCAGCAGTGTCTGGATCGGCCTGGGAAAATAGTCGGGCATCTTCGGGGGTGAGCCGGGTCTGGTTGTCCGATGACTCATCAGAATCAGTATTAAACGCTTGTTGGGAGTCAGCGCCATTCGGCTGAAACTCAATGGTAAAGTCTGTTTGCGCCACTGTCTGAGGCAGTGACGGAGATTGATCCGCGTCTGTGTTTTGACTGTCTTCTGCGTTATCCGTCGTTTGGGACGACTCAGCAGCATCAGAACTAGAAGTGTCAG
>JAYKJC010000601.1:0-5901 GCA_035285885.1 Leptolyngbyaceae cyanobacterium
CGGACGCCGCAGGCATCCAACCTCGGGATGTGATTGTCAAGATCGATGGCCTACTAACCCGAGACTTTTCGCTCGATGAGGCTGCGGAGCGCATGCGGGGTAAGCCCGGAAGCCACGTGATTTTAACTATCTCCCATGATGCTGGCCCGGAACAAGATGTTGACATTGTGCGCGATCGCATCAGCCTAAACCCGGTGTCCTTCTCACGAAAACACGTTTCGAAGGCTCTGGATGTTGGATACATTCGGCTCAATCAGTTCAACGCAAATGCGACAGAGGCGATCGCCCAAGCCATTGAAGAGCTAGAAGACCAGGGCATCGACGGGTATATTCTCGATCTGCGCAATAATCCAGGGGGACTGCTACAGGCTGGGATTGAGGTCGCGAAGTTTTGGCTCACCAATAGCGTCATTGTTCACACCGTTGACCGTTATGGGATTCAAGAAACGGTGGACACCTATCAACCCGCACTCACTCAACTTCCCCTCGTCGTTTTAGTCAATAGCGGCACAGCCAGTGCTAGTGAAATTCTGTCTGGAGCGTTGCAAGACAACCATCGAGCGACGATTGTGGGTCAGCGAACCTTTGGCAAAGGGCTGATTCAGTCCCTATTCAATCTTTCAGATGGATCGGGGTTAGCGGTCACAGTCGCGAGGTACGAGACGCCTAACCACACCGATATCAACAGCCTGGGAATTCAGCCTGATATTGTGGTGGAACCTGGACTGATACGGTTTAGTGCGGTGGCGACAGAAGATGATCCCCAATACGCCAAAGCCCTTGAGGTGTTAGCAGAAGTAACGGGCAATCAGAGCAAGCTCTCGTGAGCGATCGCCCAAACCCAGCACCCCTATTGTTCTCGAACCGGACAAATAGCACGATGACCATTAATTATTAGGGTTCACTCAGCCCTTTTTTGGGAGCGATTGGATTTGGGGATGGAACATCAAAAAAGCGACCCAGGTGTGCTGGGTCGCCCAATTTAGAATGCCAAACGACTATGCATTCATAATTAAGCATTCATAATGTTGTCTACAATTTTCTGAACGATTTGCATCCCACTGACCGCTTGCCATCCAAACAGCAGCACCAGAGACATGTTTAGGGCAACGTGGATTTTTCGAGCCAGCACCGATCCTTTTTGCATGAGAGGTGTGAGGGAGGCAGACACTGCGATCAGTCCCGTCATTCCCAACCCAACTAACAAGTGAGGGCCAACAAACAGCTTACCGTTGTTAATGTACGTGACGGCCATACCACCAATCGTGCCTATCACCATGAGCGCCAAAAGGAGTGCCCCCATTTGATGATGGCGAACGTTGAACTTGCCTTTGATCAGTTCCTTGCGGGTTTCAGCGTCAGCCGTGCGAATTTTCTTCGCCTTAATGCCCAGGTAGAGCGCATAAATCGTCAAGCCAAACAACACCCACATGAGTAGAGGATGGAAAAAATTGAGCCAGGTCTTAATCGAATCGGGAATGAGTGTTTCCATAGAAATAAGAACGTCAGAATATCAGCAAGAGAGTGCGCATTGTATCACAATGATTTTAATGCTTTTTTAAGAATCGCCCAGGGAATTCTGTTACTCGTTCATGTTTTTGTAGGTGGCGACCGCAGATGGAGAGATGCGATTCAGGTATCGGAAAATCCAGTACTTAAAGACCGTATCGAGAATCACCGGGAACGTTGCAATAAACAGGAAGATAAAATCTCGATTGGCGGGCAGACCAAAGTGGCGCGATATGCCTTCTAGCAGTACTTCCCAACCGTGGGGAGAGTGGAACCCGACAAACGTGTCGGTAAACAGGATGATGATGAACGCCTTGGCGCTATCGCTGAGACCATAGACCAGTTCATCGATAAAGGATTTTAGGGCCGATATTTCACGCCGACTGCCGACAAGAACTAGAGAAAACGCAATAACGGAGAGAATGTCTGAGAAGACGTTCTTAATTGCATCACTACTGCGCCTTCGATATTTCGCTTCGATAACCGAGGCTTCTTCTCGAACTTTTTCGGTAATTTCTTCTTCTGTGAGTTCCGCTTCTTTGCCAATGAGAACTTCAAATCGAAGGCGCTCGTTGTACTGCTGAAGCTCTCGCAGGGCGTCTTCCTCCATCTCTTCGTTCAAAAAGACCTGGACTTCTTCTCCACGAATCGAATCGACAATAGGCCCCACGATGAAGTTCTTCGATATTTGATGCGTGAGCAGGGGAATGATGATGAGCAACAAAATGAACCGCAGAGAAATGAAGGTGCGATCCTTTGAGCTGCGGAATGCTGCGACGATATCGTCTTCTGCTTTGGGATCAAGTTCGCGTTTGATGCGGTCAACGGTTCTTAAAATCGATCGGGGGAGAACGCCTGTCTTGTCTGCGAATGATGCCGCATCCGGATTGCGGGTGTTTTTCTGAGTGGGCGCATTTGGATTGTTGGGAGATAGATATTTGCTGGTAGCCTCGTCTCCTTGGTCGAATCTTGATGGGTCTCCGTCAGTTCGAGAATAGGCGATCGCCCCTCCTCGTTGGCGTGGGCGATCGCCCTGGCGTCCAGACGCTTTTGCCGATGACTTTCCACGCCCCATCAGGCTTTCATAGCGCACCAGCACTTCATCAATAAACTTGAGCTTCAGCAGAATTTCCCTGGGTTTATCAATCAGCTCGAGGGTCTGGATATCCGTCGGCTCATCATCCGTATCGTCGGTCGTCTCCTCAAATTGAACGCTCGGCGTAGCGTTTCCTTCGGCAACATTAACGAGGCGAAAAATCGAGCTGCTGGTTTTGAACTCTGACATTCGCAGCTTAATGATGTTGAGGTACTTTTTGAGTTCGGCCTGAAAGTAGGCATGACCATTCTGGCTATAGTTGCCAAACTCAGGGGAAATCAGACCACCATCGAAATGGGTATCTTCAATCGCCTTAATGGCTAATGCAGCTTCATACGCTTCTTCTAGGGCTCGTTCGGGTGTTCGTAAAAACCATCGATTAGACGCCTTAAACAGGGATTGGAAAAAACGAGAGCCAGCAGATTTCATGGATCAACGTGACAGAGAAACGACACAGGCAGAGACAGTCAGTGGGTGCCTTCACATTGTGTCAGAAATTTTGAGGTTGAGACTGCTTGCCCATGACTCTGAGATATGTGAGATGACTGTCTGGTAAACAAATTGTTCGGTACGTCAATGAGCCGCAGATGAGGCGGTATTTGCCCCTTCTCTGCTATGTTGCAGAACTGACATCGCTCCTAAACTTTGATAGATGGTTAAGGAGATAGAATCGAAATTACCTTAGCTTCTCTTACCACTTTCCTTACAAATAGATGTTGATGCAGTCTGGGAACATGCAGGATAATCAGAGAAATTCGATTAGCTGTTCGGTCTTTCATGGAGTTCGAGTGGGACGAGGCAAAGAATCTAAAAGCTATGAATGATGATGAAATCGATTACTCTGACATTCCTCCATTGACAGAGGAGTTTTTCGAGAAGGCGACTTTACGAATTCCTGCAACGCAAGCGCGACAGTTAATTCAATTAGACTCTGATGTGTTGAAGTGGTTTCAGTCTCAAGATGGGGAGTACAAAGCTCTCATTAACGCAGTCTTGCGTCGTTACATTGAAAACCAAGGTGAACAGCCAGCAGTATAAGCAATGGCCATATGGTGTACTGGAGCTGCTAAAAGCGGCAAGACGACTCGACTGATTGAGCAACTGGAGCACTGGCACGAACAGCAGTTCGGAACCGGAAGAAGTGCTATTTCTCCGAGTCAAATTAATCGATCGCTGACCTCTTCCCTGGCATCCTCCAGAGGCGGATATCAGGGAATGAATCGGGGATTCCTTGTGTTTGCAGCAAACGGAGAGAACCGAATTGAGTTGGCCGATCGGATTGAAGCGACGACCCGAGGGCGATCGCCCTTCGATTCCACCACGCCGTTTGGATTCTTTCAAAGCGAACTCACGCTATTTTGGCCGCTGGTGGCAAATCAGCTCCAGCTCACCGTCCCTTTTCCCTTGCGGCTGCGTCCTGAGACGGAGCAAGTTCTTGCGACTCGACTCTGGCGAGAACAGCTCGACAACGGCACGTTGGCGATGGATGGCGTGAAAGAGTACTACATGGTGCGCCGCACCCTCGATCTGTTTCAACTCGCGTCGAATGCAGGGATTGGATTAGATGACATTCCCATTCTTCTCGAAGAAGGATTAGGCGCTCAGCGGACTGAATTGTGGGAAAGCATGGGAAGCGCCCTCCGCACCTGGCGACGCTGGTGCCTGGAGCGGGGACTTTTGACCTATGGCCTGATTGCGGATTTGTATCATTCCGTGCTGCTGCCTCAAGTCCCCTATCAGCAGCAGCTCTGTCGCCGCTATCAGGGGGTGTTGGCCGATGACGTGGACGAGTATCCGGCGATCGCCCACGCCATATTCACCATATTTCTAGACAACGCGTTGCCTGCACTGTTCACCTTCAATCCAGACGGAGCCATGAGACTGGGCTTTGGAGCCGATCCCCAACATCTCAACACCTTATCTGAACGGTGTCACGTCGAGTTTCTTGCCCCAGAGACCGACAGCAGCATCGGAGCAAGCTGGGCAGAAACCGTGTGGATGGCAGTGGAAAATCCTCTCGGCGGCATCACCGTTCCCCCCACGATGCAAAGCATTCAGACGACCTCCAGGGCAGACTTGCTGCGTCGAACAGCAGATGTGATCCACGCCGCGATTGAAAACGGACAGGTGCAGCCCCAAGAGATTGCCGTGTTGGGGCCAGGACTCGATGCGATCGCCCGCTACACCCTTCGGAAAATCCTCAACTTTCGAGGCGTATCTGTGACGGTGGTGAATGATCAGCAGCCTCTCGCCAGTTCTCCCATGATTCGGGCATTGATGACGCTGATGGCTCTGGTCTACCCCGGATTAGGGCGACTCATTGATAGAGATGCGATCGCCGAAATGCTGATTGCGCTGGGACAACAACCGTCCCTGGTGCCGTCCGTGTCAAACCCCACCGAGTTCGGCATCGACCCCGTTCGCGCAGGCATCATCACCGACTACTGCTTCCGGCCCGATCCGCTGCATCCGATGTTGCTCCCCGTCACCACCTACGAACGCTGGGATCGGCTCGGACACCAGGCAACCGAACGGTATCGCACCATTCTGCAATGGATTCAAACGCAACAGCAACAGCAGCAGCAACGAACCCTGCCATCCCCTGTTGTACTGCTCGACCGGGCCATTCAGTCCTTCTGGTTTGGCGGCAGTCACCTCCCCTATGACCAGCTTTCTGCCCTGCGAGAACTCATGGAGACGGCCCAGCACTACTGGGATGTCGATGCCCGCCTTCAACAAGTTCAAGGCACTGAAACTCCCATCGCCGAATCCGTCGCCTCATTCATCCAGCTTTTACGCGATGGCACCATCACCGCTGACCCCTATCCCGTGCAGCCCATGGGCAAAGAACGCGAGGCCGTAACCCTCGCCACCTTATTTCAATATCGAGCCACACGCAAAACCCATCGCTGGCACTTTTGGCTGGATGCAGGTTCCGCCCTCTGGCTCAGCGGCGGGGCTCCACTGTTCGGTTCCCACTTATTCCTGCGCCAGCGTCGTTCCCAACCCTGGACTGCCGCAGAGGAGTTTCAAGCCAATCAAGACCGACTCAGGCGAAACGTTATCAATTTACTCGGTCACGCCACCGAGCGAGTCTACCTATGCCACAGTGACTTGGCCACAACCGGACAAGAACAGGATGGCCCCCTCATGTCTCTTGTGAATGCCGCACCCGTCGATACTGCTGATGATTCAGTAGATTTAGTCAGGGTAACAAGCTAACGCCTAAAAGCACTGGATACAGGGAGGTTTATCTTATGCTTTTCCTATGCAGATACGTTCTTCGATAGCTTTTG
>JAYKJC010000602.1:0-5658 GCA_035285885.1 Leptolyngbyaceae cyanobacterium
AGAACGCTGTCCCGCGCCATCGAAAAATCCTTAAGTGCGACCTGAGCAATCAGCATGACCTGCTCAGGATTGATCTGGAGAGCCTGAGAGGTGGTGCTGGCAATTTTGCCAAAACCAGGTAAGTTCAACGATTCTGCCAGACCAAGAAACACATCCACATGGGATTGCAGGGTTTTGAGCAAAAGAATTGCGTCATTCTTCCGCATTATCTCTTCTAGATTGGTCAGGCGATCGCTCACTCCCGTTTCAAACATAGACTGTACCAAATCGAAACCGAGATCTGTTGAATGCAAAACAGGTACTTCTTCCTGAAAGCAATCCCCTAAGATTTCCTGTAAATCTGCAATAATTGATGCCGCCCGGTTTAAGACCTCGGCTTCATCAACCGCACTATGTTTGAGTTCTGCCGATAAAAGAAGCCTTAAACATTCATAGCCCTGAAACAGGAGTCCCTCGACGCGATCATCAATGACTGCTTGAGGACTGTAGAGGGCTGAAAAAATGTCCTCCATCACGTGGGCTACTTGTTTAATGGCATCCCGGTTAATGCTGGCCGCCGCACCCTTGAGGGTATGAGCCGCGCGCATCAAACTGTGAACCTGGGCGGGAGTATGATGATCCCGCAGGGACAGGAGATCCTGCTCAATGCTGGCAAGTAAATCTTGAGCTTCTGTCAGAAACTGATGATAGCTTTCGTCGTGAGATTCAAGGTAAGAAGTCATGGCTGGGTGTTGAACAGTAGAACGCGAGAACAACGCACACAGAGAAATCAACCTCCCTCGCAGGGAGGTTGAGCAGAAATTAATCCACCTTGAATCGATCGACGTTTGATTGGAGAGTTTGAGACGTTGCCAACAAGTCTTGGAATGACGCGGCAATTCGGGTCGATTCCTCAGAGGTTTGATGCGCAGTCTCCGTCACACGGTTGATGATTTGAATGACCGATTCAGATTGCGATCGCTGAGCCTGAGTCGCCTGGGTAATGCCTTGGACTAACTCACTGATTTGAGCAGTGGCCTGGACAATATCATTCAAACTCTGACGGGTTTGGGTGACTAAATCCGTCCCGCGCACAACCTCTTGAATCCCGGTATCCATTGCCAATGAAACTGCATTTACCTCAGCTTGAATATCTTGCACCAACTGCTCAATTTCAGTGGTTGCTTCATCCGACTGTTGCGCGAGCGATCGCACCTCGTCGGCAACCACTGCAAAGCCTCGTCCATATTCCCCAGCACGGGTTGCCTCAATCGCTGCGTTAATCGCCAATAAATTTGTCTGAGTCGTGAAGTTGCTAATCAAGTTCACAACTTTCGAAATTTTCTGGGACGATTCACCCAACCGCTTAATTTTCTTAGACGTTTCCGCAACAGTATTACGAATCTGTTGAATGCCACCCACGGTAAGGTTCATCGCCTGGTCTCCAGACTGCACAACTCTATTGGCCTGCTGAACGGCAGTTTCGACCTGTTCTGCACTATCGGCGACAGAGCGTGTTCCCTCGACCATCGCTTGAATTCGAGTCAACGCCTCATTAATCTCCTCCAGTTCTCGGTCGGTCTGGGTCGTCATTTTAGCGACCGCAGACTGACTTCCCTCAGAGGTTTGGCTCACCTGGAGAGCCGCATTTTTAACTTGAGCAACCAGTTGCCGCAGTGATTGAATGGTGTTGTTATAAGCATCCGCAACAGTGCCAATTTCATCATCCGTCAACGGGGCTCGAACCGTTAAGTCACCTTCTAAAGCAGGCCGAACGGCGGTCAAGAGATTGACGGCTCGCTGTTGCAACAATTCTTTCGATGTTTTCTCACGTTCTAACGCCTCGACAATTTGCTCAGACTTTGCTTGAAGTTGATCTGCGTATTCCGCTTGTTGAATACCAATCCCGATTTGGCTAGCGACCTGCATGAGTAGGTTTACCTCTGTCTCTTCCCACTCACGAGCCCTCGTATTCTGGAAGGCTGACAGTAAGCCCCAAAGCTTTGTTCCTTGAAAAATGGAGACAACCGCACAGGATCTGACTTGGTAATATTCCAGGGCTTCAATGTGACAGTCTGTAAGAGGTATTGGAAGAGCCTGGACATTCAGATGTCCGTCTTCCCATGGGATTTCTCCGATGTGAATGTCATTGACAATTAGCGGAATATTTTGGCGGAATCGTCCTCCTTGATGTTCATTCAGATAGGGATCTTCCCACCCACTGCCGATGAGATTGGGATATCCTCCGGTCACAGACTCGCTGATAAAGTCACCAAAGAAATCGGGGCGAAACTTATAGATTGTGACCCGCTCGACATTAAGCAGATTCCGAACTTCTTGAGTTGAAGCCTGGAAAATGGTGTCGAGATCTAAGGTCTTACGAATACGATTAATCACACGGGCAAGCCCTTGTTCGCGTTCAAGACCTTTTTGGAGCTGTTGTGCTTTTGCCTGATCTTCTCGAATCGCTTCTATTTGCTGTAGGGCCAATCCAATTTGAGCACCCACTTGGCAGGCGATCGCCTCTTCTAACGGTTCCCAGTCACGGGGTCTATCGTTTTGATAGATGCCGAGTAACCCCCAGGTCTTTTTGTCCTTAAAAATAGGAGCGACCATATATGCTTTGGCTTGAAACTCATCGGGCAATGTGATATTTGCACGACCAATCCGTTCAACATCATTGACACAAAAACTTTCATTGCGAGCATATCCACCATCTTGGGTTTTTTGTAGATAAGCGTCTTCGATAATAGGAAGCTCAACAGAACCCACTAGAGAGTTCCAAACTTGTCCCCCCCTATCCTCACTGACAAATTCACCGCTCCAGTCTGCTTTAAATTGGTAGACTGCGACTTGACTGGCGGCAAGTTGTTGGCGCAGCTCTTGACAGGAAAGGCGCAAAATAAGTTCGGTTGCGTCTTCTGTCTTCGCCAAGTCAGTGATTCGACTGCCCAATCGATAGATGAGTCGAATCCCAGCATCGCCTTGATCTACTAGCTGAGAAAGTCGAGTGGACTGATTCTGAGTATTTTCTAAAAACTCGGCTTGTTGCCGTGCAAGGGAGAACTGAGCCCCTACTTTCTGGACGAAGTTAATTTCCTCTTCTTTCCAGGTGCGAGGAGCGCGACACTGATGGACACACAGCAGTCCCCACAGCTCTGTATCAGCGAGTAAGGGCACAATCAAGTTGGCTCGAATGTCAAATTGGCCTAAGATTCTGACATGGCAATCGCTCAATCCTTCGTTATAAATATCAGCAACGGCTTGAATCGCCCCGTCTCGATACTTATCAGCATATTGATTGCCAAAACAATGGTCGTGGACTTTAGCGGCGATCGCTGACGGAAACCCTGAGGCCACATCTTCGGCCACAAACTCCCCATCATCGTATCCAGAATTTGGATAAAACTGAAACACGGCGACGCGATCTGCATCTAAGTATCGACGAATAGAGCTCAAGGTTGTGGTGTAGATGGATTGAGTCCCTGATGCTTTCAGGATTTGGTCGGTGATACTCGCCAGGTTTTTTTCTCTCTCAACGGCCTTATGCGCTTCTTCCAACAGCACGGCTTGCTGTCGTGCAACGGAGAACTGAGCCCCAATTTTGCGAATGAAATCAATTTCGTCCTCTTTCCAGTGACGAGGAGCCCGACATTGATGAACGCATAGCAATCCCCACAACTCGGTGCCTGCTAATAAGGGCACAATCAAATTTGCTCGAATATCAAACTGACTCAAAATACTGATGTGGCAGTCACTCAGTCCAGTGTTGTAAATATCTGCAACAGCCTGAACTGCTCCATCTCGATATTTTTCAGCGTATTGATTGCCAAAACTGTGGTCGTGAACTTTAGCGGCGATCGCCGACGGAAACCCTGGTGCTACATCCTCAGCAACAAACTCTCCATCATCGTATCCAGAATCAGGGTAAAACTGGAACACGGCAACGCGATCGGCATCCAAAAATCGACGGGCTTCTCGTACCGTGGTTGTATAAATTTGCTGCACATTGGTAGACCTCAAAATTTGGTCTACAACCCGACTTATTGTCTGTTCACGGTTGATCCGTTTTTGGAATTGCTGATCAAGCTGCCCAGTCTGAAGAGTAAAGGCAAGTTCTCGACTCACGTGCTGAAGCAACTCAATTTCGATCGGTTGCCATAAGCGAGGTTGCTGACACTGTTGAATCACCAGCAAACCCCAAACCGTGTTGTGTATCACGATGGGGACAGCAAGACTCGATTCGACCTGCAGCATCTCCAAAAGCTGCTTTTGATAAGGAGTCTTAACCGACTCATCTGATTTTTGTAGCGCCATTACCGTTTGACGTTGATAGTCTGACGCACGCTCTAAGCCAAAGAGAAAAGCAGGCACGACTTTACGATAGCTCGGTGTCCAACCGATATTGACAGACTCCATCACGACGGTTCCCTGTTTTGCATCTTTGAACTGGAAGATCAAAGATCGATCGGTCTGGAACATGCGGTGCATCAAGGTCGTTGTTCGCTTAAGCCGTTGACTCACATTTCCATCAGTTTGCATGAATGAGGAAATGTTCTGTTTTTGCTGCCACAGGGTTTGAAATTGCTGATCAATTGCTGTCTCAATTCGTTGCTGAACTCCGTCAGGGAGTTCTCTACAGGCATGAATCATTCGCTGAACCGACTGTTTAATTTTCTCGGTTTCTTCAGTTTTGAATGCTCCAACTTGTTCCAACTCATTTTCTAAAGAGAGAACCGCAACCGTAATATCTTCTATATCTTGCTGCATGACACCGTCTATCGTTGCAGTGCTGCTGTGGATTGGCTGAATTGTCTCGTCAGGTAAGTCATCGGGTAAGTCATCGGGTAAGTCGTCGGATGAACGATTGGGCAAACTATTGCTTACTGCTTCACTACCATTCGATATGGAGTCAGACGATGTCGTGAAGCCATTGTCCTCAGTCTTGGCATCTCCTGATGCTAAAGCGGTAGCCGTTAACTCTCTATGCGCAGGTTCGATGTCCAATGGCTGCTCTCCAAAGAATTCCGGCAATTCAGGATTAGCCTTTATTAATGCATTCTGAGCCGATGATGCTTGATTTAATTGTGTTTGATCCAACCCACCATAGAGTACAGAACTATTTAATTCATCTGAGATAGGTTCAACGTTTTCAAAGGTATCGAAAAGATCCTGCCCGGTCTCGAACTGATTTTCAACAGTAGTGGGAAATGGGTTGATGGGGAATGGGTTAGTCTGTTCAGAGTGAATCGATGTCATGGAATTGAAGATCCTCAGAGATACTTGGACAGGAAATGTGACGATGGATAAAATCGGAATACATAAAAGGCAGTAGCGAAGGATAGTGCTGTGTCTTCGACGCTACAGGCATGGGCGACGCATGGCAGTGTCAGGTCAAATCGGTTCTGATGTTTAGTAGAGATGCCCCTGAGGGTAAACCTGCTCTAACACCGCACGGGGATTAAGAACAGGACTGACAGAATTTTGGATATAGGTTTGAATAAATGGCGATAGCTTGGGTGAAAATAAGGCTGTATCGACAGGCCGAAGAGCCGTCAGGCGATAGGTTTCAACTGTGGCGATGCGCGGAACACTAAAGGCAAAAATATCTTCACCTACGGAAATGGCGATCGCCGTTAACGTATCGGCTATACCGCAAAACGATAGGCAAGATTCGAA
>JAYKJC010000603.1:0-8032 GCA_035285885.1 Leptolyngbyaceae cyanobacterium
ATTCTAACCTGGCATCCATTTGACGCTGCACTGCCTGGTCTAACGAACCTGATATTAAGAATCTTCCGACCCCTCTAAGCCCACCACTTCTCTCACACGGTAAATGGGACGCCCCTGTGACTCGTGATAGGTGCGCATCATGAGTTCTGACAGCACACCAAAGCAACAGAGCTGAATCCCAGCCAAGAACAGCATCATTGCCAAAATAAGGAGGGGGCGATCGCCAATATTCTCATTAAAGGCAAACTTGACGAAGGTCAAATACATCCAAATCAGCACTCCCACACCCGCTGACCCTAGCCCAAACAGTCCAAACACATGCATGGGCTTCGTCAAAAACTTCTTCATGAAGAAGATGGTGATCAGATCCATCGTTACCCGGAAGGTGCGCCCCAGGCCGTATTTACTGGAGCCAAACTTACGGGCATGGTGGCGGACGGGAACTTCTGTAATCCGTCCCCCTTCGATAAATGCAAGGGCGGGAAGGAAGCGGTGCAGTTCCCCATACAAATTCATGTCCGCGACCAGTTCAGCCCGGTACGCTTTTAGAGAACAGCCATAGTCATGCAGCCGCACCCCCGTCACCCAACCAATCAGCCAGTTGGCAATTCGCGATGGAAGTAATCGGGTCAGCGCCGCATCCTGGCGTTCTTTGCGCCAGCCACTCACCATGTCGTAGCCGTCTTCCAAGATATCGAGCAGCATGGGAATATCGGCGGGATCATTTTGCAGGTCGCCATCCATGGTGATGATGACTTTGCCTTGGGCATAGTGGAAGCCTGCGGCCATGGCGGCGGTTTGTCCGTAGTTGCGCCGGAGAATCACTGCCCGCAAATCGGGGCGATCGCTCGCTAAATTCTGCAAAAGTGCGGTTGAACCATCGGTCGAACCATCATCCACCAGCACAATTTCATACACGAGATTTGTTTTAGCCGCCTCAGTGGCGATCGCCTCAACCAGGTGCGCCAGGCTTTCAACCTCGTTGTAGATAGGGACGACGATTGAGAGGGCAGGGGGATGCCGCTGAGGCGAAGGAAGCGTTTCGACAGACGCTGAAAGCAAAGAATCAGTCATGGCACCGGCAGATGGTCAGTAGTAAATTGCTGTGCTCTAGAGCGTACCACATCGCATTCGTCGATTGAGCGTAGATGAGACAGGGATTGAGTCTGACCGATCCCCAACGGCTCCAACTACCGCTTAGGCACCAACACCCGCAAGCTTTTTGGACAGCACTCGATCTCCACGGGGGTTGTGCCAATCATCTCTCCATCCACAACAACTTTTTGAGGAGGATCCGTCTGAATCGTAATTTTTTGCACTCGTCCATGCCTTACATTGGGCTGATTTACAGGCGTCTTCACCAGCGCAGCCCCAAATATACGAATCAGAGATGTGACCGCTTCTAAGGTCGATTCTGGAGACGCAATAGTTAAGTCAAGCAGCCCATCGGTAAAATCCACTTCGCCTACACCCTGAGCCAGAACAGACGTGGGAGGCGCAGCATTAGCAACCGTTAAAGCTCCAGCCGTTGCAGAATAAGTCTCTTCACTGTCATGCGCTTCCACTTCAAACAGATTCTGCTCGTTCAACTGTTGCCACCCTGCCATAATATAGGCGAGTGTTCCCCACTGATCCTTAAGTTCACGGCTTGCTTTTTCGACCATTTCTGCTTCAAATCCAATACCCGCCAGTAAAATCATCGGCTTTCCGTTGCATCGAGCCGTATCAACAACAATCGAGTGTCCCTCCAAGATTGTGTAGCACGCACTTCGAATGGGTGTAATGTTCGTTTGAATGCCAACGGCCATGCAAAAGGCATTGGCGGTTCCCCTTGGAATAATGCCAAGGGGAATATCAGTATTCACAAGCTGTCCGGCAACCGCCGACACCGTCCCATCGCCCCCCGACGCAATGACGAGATCGCTGTTAGCTTCAACCGCCTGTTTAGCAAGTTGCTCGGCATCCATCTCTGGTGTCGTCGTGTAGACATGAAAGTTGAAATGTGGGTCTAGAATTTCGTGAATTAGCGAGAGGTCGTTGTCTGAATTCCCGCTTCCAGAGACCGGATTGAAAATGAGGTGCGCCGTTTTAGTACGAGCCAACCCTTCTAAAATCAGGGTGCTTGTAGAAACATTCAGCCCCAAGGGTACATCATGAAGTTGACACGCACGAATCAGCGTCCGCATGTCGGCGTCATGAGCGACCACCGTTTGAGGGTCAAGCAGAAAAATCACTGCTCGAACCGATCCACCAATGACCTCTGCTGCAATCTGAATGTCACCGCCCATTTTTTCGGATGCCAAACATTCAATGTTCAGCTCTGTCATGCTTTGCAGCCGTCGCCCGGTAGTCAACGGGGCAATCAGCCGATAGCGCAACAACACAGGAAGGTGTCCTTTAATCAGTGTGACTAACTGATCGAGCTGAGCCTCATGGGCAATCAGAGCAACGGTACGAGCCATAGTAGTTCAAGAGGAGTGAATGAGAAGGGGGAGCATTAGAATACTATTTTTCTTGGGTATTCTTCATTAGACCTCAGAGGTAAACAAAAGGGATCTAATTTTGGATGGACTGAAGAGCTTGCCGCAACTGTCCGTTGTGCTGCTGAAGGAGGCGATCGCCCTCTTCTGCCTCTAACCTGCTCCAGTGCATCAGCAACGCCAGTTTGACCCGACGGTTACTCCGTTCCAGCAAATCCTCAACCTCAGGTCGCTCTAGTCCTGTCACATCTCTGATAATGCGAATGGCTCGGTCGTAGAGTTTGCTGTTCGTCACCGAGACATCCACCATACGGTTGCCATACACCTTTCCCAGTTTCACCATCGCCCCGGTCGAGAGAATGTTGAGCGCAAGTTTCGTGGCTGTGCCCGCTTTGAGTCGCGTTGAACCTGCCAATACCTCCGGCCCCACTAAGAGACGAACATCCACATCCACATCTGCACTGACCTGATCCGCTGGCACACAGGCAATAAAAATGGTTTTCGCCCCACGGGTGCGAGCTTCTTTTAACGCACCGTGAACGTAAGGGGTCGTGCCGCCAGCCGTGATGCCCACCACGACATCAAGGGGAGTGATAGTGCGCTGGGCGATCGCCGCCGCCCCGTCATCGGGCAAATCTTCTAACCCTTCAGAACTACGCACCAAGGCCGCTTCGCCCCCCGCAATAATGCCCTGCACCAGTTCAGGGGGCGTGCAGAAGGTTGGGGGACATTCAGACGCGTCGAGAACGCCGAGTCGTCCGCTCGTCCCTGCCCCCACGTAAAACAACCGTCCTCCAGTCCCCAGGGCCACCGCAATACAGTCCACCGCTGCGGCGAGGTCGGTGCGGGCGATCGCCATCGCATCAATCACCTTTTGATCTTCTCTGCAAAAGACATCCACCATCTCCAGAGTCGAGAGTTGGTCGAGGTTGGCACTGTCTGGATTGTTTTGCTCCGTCAACAAGTGACCCCGTTCAGGTACGGGTGTATGATCAATTTCCTGTGGCGTCGTAGTCATTGGGTAGTCGCAGGTCTAAAACACGGCAAACAAGGCAAGCTTGTTATACCATTTCTCATTGTTCAATCGCTGATGATTGTTGATTGGGTGTTACGTGCTTAGGAGTTTCAATGTCCTCATCCCTTGAGAAAACCGTCATTTTCCTCCATTTGATGAAGACTGGAGGACGAACCCTCACCCGCATCCTCAAACAAAACTATCCTCAGGACGCTCGGTTTCACTGCGGCCAGCGAGCAGGACAGTCCCTCAAAGAACTTTCAGACATGCCTGAGGAACAACGGCGATCGCTCCAATTCATCTACGGGCATCTGCAATTCGGCGTTCATCGCCTGCTTCCTCACCCCTGCACCTACATTACGATGCTGAGACATCCGGTAGAACGGGTGATGTCTCATTACTACTACGCCCTTCACAATCCCAAACACTTCACCCATCAGCTCGTCACTGAGCACAACATGAGCCTGTCAGAATATGTGGAACACGGCATCTCGGATTTGAACAACGGACAGGTGAGGGCGATCGCCGGAGATGTATCCCAGCAATTTCAATTCGGCGATTCGCGTGAGGATCTATTGCACGAAGCTCAAGCCAACCTTGATACGTTCTTCTCAGTGGTTGGCATCACCGAGCAATTTGACGAAAGCCTTCTCCTTCTGAAACATCAGCTCACCTTGACCCGCTTCCTCTATACCCGAGCAAATGTCAATGCTTCGCGCCGAACCCACACAACTGTGTCTGACGACGACATTGAATGCATCAAACACTACAATGCGCTCGATCTTCAGCTCTATGACGCCGCTAAACAACAGCTTCAAAAGCAAATTGAGTGTGCCGGATCGTCGTTTCAATCAGAACTAGCGCTTCTGAAAGAGCTAAACGCCCAATACGAAGATGCTCAATCGGATTTAGACACCATCAAACACCAGCTTTCAAAGCTTCGACGAAAGCTCCGACGAGCCCGACGGAAGCGCAACCAAATGAAAATTTCCCTGAAACACCAAGAAGCAGAACTCTCGGCACTCATGAACTGCCGAAGCGGCAAACTGTGGCAAGCCTGGATCAAGCTGAAACAAAAGTTGCCCAAAACGTAGGAATATTTGGGAATGTGAGCTACTCGCATTCCCACCTCAATCCACACGATTTTCTCAACCCGATTTTCTCAACCCGATTTTCTCAACTTGGTATTCTTACTCCTAGGGGGCTACCGTATACTTCATCAACGGCAAAGGGTTACATCAATTCAAGTGTAACGATTAGAACATTAAGTTCATCAAAACCTTAAGAAAACTCGGAACTTAAGCTCACAGCTTTTTATCTTGAAAACTAGGGATTTCAGGTCATTTAAGCTGTATTTGAATTTAGAAGAAAAAAACACGACAGCAATTACATCAGTGCGAGATTTTTCAATGTGTTATTGGGAACTCTATTAGAGCAAGTATGCTCGTGTCTGCTGCATTATCTGGAATGTGCGTATTGCAACAGCACTGGCATAGGCATGCGTGTTTCTAGGCCATAATTAAAGGTACAGAGGATAAGGCTATGAATATTGTTAAAAATGCAGTGGCTACGCTGTCAGCGGTTGCACTTTCATCGGGCATTGCACTCAGCATGCCTCAGCAGGCGCGAGCAGATTACCAGTCCTTTGGCTTGACGCCAGGGTTTATGCCTGACCCGCAAATTGGAACGGGTTACTCTGGCGGCGGCAGAGCGACAAATGACTGTGGGTTTGTTGATAGTGCGGGTTCTCCCGACCATGTTGTTCAACTCTACCAACCGTTTAACTTCTTGAGAGCTTCGGTAAACGCGAGTGGCGATGTAACGCTTCTCATTGAAGGGCCAGATGGTCGGTATTGCTCGGATGATGCAAACGGTTTGATGCCCGAAATTTCTGGCTATTGGCCCGCAGGAACCTACAACGTTTGGATTGGCGACTGGGATCAAGGCGGGTACCGCTATCAATTTAGCTTGAGCGAATACTAAGCTAGAGTTTGTAAAAGGCCGTTCTATCCTATCCGCAGGAGTCAGGCTGTTCAGAGCATAAAAAAGGGAGATTCGGGTACTGCGCCCAAATCTCCCTTTTTTTTACTTTGAAAGTATAGTTGTAGACATGTAGCCTAGAGCAACAACAGTTGGCAAGAGGCTTGAGCCTTTAACCGTCCAGGTAGTGCCATTTAATAAATGGTAGAGAAAAATAGAAGTCGTTATGATAGGTGCAGTTTGGTTGCAACAGTACGTGAATGCTCACTACAAGGAGGTGCCAAAGCAAGCAGAAGTGAGTGCCAAAGCAACGACTCGACTGCTCGTGCAGATGGATGAGTTAGGGGCATTTGTGGATGAAAAAGGCAACAACCAGTGGGTCTGGCTCGTAATTGATGGAGTAAGCCGTGAAATTATCGGGTGTTATGTGGGCGATCGCTCTACTGAATCCGCACGAGCATTGTGGCAGTCTTTGCCCCGGCATTATCGGCCATATGCCCGGATGTACACCGACCACTGGGAAGCCTATGGGAGTGTACTGCCCAGTAAACGACATTTTGCAGTGGATAAAGATTCGGGTTTAACGAGTTATATTGAGCGATTAAATAACACGTTGCGTCAGCGCATTTCACGATTAATGCGACGGAGTTTGTTATTTTCAAAGAAGCGAGAGAATCACATTGGTGTGTTCTGGAACTTTATCCATCACTACAACCAGAAGATTCGGGAGAAATTACACCGAGAGCAAATGACCGCTTTTTCTCCATCCTTTACGTAAGGGCACTACCTCTTTCCACTCATATCATCAGGACTGTTAATGACATCACCGCCGACACCCCGACTCCATTCCGAGATGCCGTCCGCTCTGGCAGAACCTAACGTATCAGCAACCACGCTTCTGAAGGCCGAAAATCTCCACAAAAGCTTTGTTCTCCATGGTCAAGGAGGGGTCACGCTTCCAGTTCTCACAGGGCTTTCATTACAGGTACACCAGGGGGAATGTGTGGCGTTAGTGGGGGCATCGGGGTCGGGCAAGTCTACGCTGATGCGATCGCTCTACGGCAACTATCGGGTCGATGCGGGCAGCATTTGGGTGCGCCATCGAGATGGTTGGGTAGACTTACCCCAACTGCAGCCCCATGAGTTGTTGGATGTGCGGAAACATACGATGGGGTACGTCAGTCAGTTTCTTCGCGTGATTCCTCGGGTTGCGGCTCTGGATGTGGCGGCTGAGCCGATGATGGAGCGGGGTGTCTCGCGAGAAGAAGCCATAGGCCGGGTTGAGCATCTCTTTACGCAGCTCAACTTACCGAAACGGCTCTGGTCGCTATCACCCACCACTTTCTCAGGAGGAGAAAAGCAGCGGGTCAACATTGCTCGGGCGTTTGCGGTGGACTACCCCATGCTGTTGTTGGATGAACCGACCTCTGCGTTGGATGCCCTCAACCGCGAGGTGGTCATTCAGCTCATCGAAGAGAAAAAAGCGGCGGGCTGTGCATTAATTGGTATTTTTCATGATGAAGACGTGCGCGATCGCGTTTGTAACCGTCAGTTAACCTTTGACCGTGACAATAGCTGAAAGACTCGGAGCTGAAAGACTCGGACATAGTGATGAACGAACAGATTTTTACAAACTATCGACTGCAACTGCCCGACCAGGACGTCATTGGAACGCTGGTGGTGCGCGACGGTGTGATTGCGGATATTCAGCCCGATGTGGTCAGCCAGGGATGCAACGGAGAGGGGGCGTATCTGATGCCCGGTCTCGTTGAGCTGCATACTGATCACCTGGAAAAGTGCATGACGCCCCGCCCCAGTGCTAAATGGCCGTTAGAAGCGGCGGCGACCTATCACGATCGAGATTTGGCGGCAGCGGGCATCACAACTGTGTGCGATGCGATCGCCGTTGGCGACATCACTCCCACGTCTATTCGCTATACCCAGTTTGGCTCGATGATCGATCTGGTCTGTCAGCGCCAGGAAGAAGGGCGTTTCTCGATTGACCACCGACTGCACCTCCGGTGTGAGTTGGCCTATGACAAGGTGGCAGATGTGGTCGAGCAGTATGCTACCAGTCCCCATCTGTCGCTGATTTCATTGATGGATCACACGCCGGGACAGCGTCAGTTTGTCGATGTGAACAAGTACCGCGAATACTATGTGGTGAAGCATGGTGTGAGTGAAGAAGCGATGGAGGACTTTATTCGCGATCGCATTCGTGCCCAGCAAAAAAACGCGGCGTCGAGTCGCAAGGCGCTGGTGGAAATTACTCAGGCCCATCAGATTCCCCTGGCAAGCCATGATGATGAAACCGTTGAGCACGTTCATCAGGCCATCGAAGAGGGCGCAACCATTGCGGAATTTCCGACAACGCTGCATGCGGCGAAAGAAGCGCACCACACCGGACTCCAGGTGTTGATGGGTGGCCCCAACCTGATTCTCGGCGGGTCTCACTCGGGCAACGTGTCAGCGATGGAACTGGTTGAGCTAGACATCGTGGATATTATTTCGTCGGATTATGTGCCCCATAGCCTGTTGCATGCTGCTGTGTTTATTG
>JAYKJC010000604.1:0-5904 GCA_035285885.1 Leptolyngbyaceae cyanobacterium
GGCAACAAAAAGACGCTTTATCAACGGGTGTCCGGCAAATTATCTCAACGACGCCTTCTAGTATTGATTGTTTTGAGTTCCAATTCAGCCGCCATCGGGTTTACACCTATCGACTTGGTCAAACGCACGTTCTGCTTGTGCTGGCTCAAAGTGATTTGGAATATGCAAAATACTTCCCAGTTTTTTCGTCATTGAAGTCAGAACTGCTCGATGATCTCCAGAATGCGATCGCCAATTTGCGCCTGGCGGTCAGCAACACAACCTTACAGAAACACCCGGCGACCTCAACACATCCAACGGTTATTCAGGAGCAAGCCACCCCAACTCAGACCGCTGCGTCACACGCTTCGTCGCCTCCGTCTTCTCCCGCAAAACCGAGACCAGGGCAAGAGGAGCACCCCTACACACAGGAGCACGGTTTCAAGGAAGAGCCTGAAATTGCTACAGCAGCGTCGAGCGTCTATGAAGAAGCCGTTTCATCTCACTCTACTCATTCACCGTCACCGGCGAAAGAAACCTCAGAGCTTACGACTCCTATCGAAAAAAATGGGCACACTATCAATACAGTAGACACAGCAGATACAGCAGATACAGCAGAAGCAGCTCAATCCCTCTCTCTCAAAGATGTGCTAAGCGCGCTGAATCAATTTAGTCGGATTGCCGCTCGTTATTTAGGAGCAACGATTGTATCGAACTATTGGAAATCAAGCCGTCCGGCAATTGAATGGTTGAGTGCATTCGAAATTGATCGTAAAGGTCAGATTACCTTCACAAAATCGCTTCCCAATGGCGAGAACCAGGTGCTCACCCCGGATCAGCATGAATGGCTCAGTGAATGGCTCACCGAATTCATTCAACGATGCTCCAGTGTGATTCGCAACTTTCCATCTGTGGTTCAAAAGATGGAGCTTTCCCCTACCCAACGTAGTCTCCTGCTACCGGGTACCCCTTAAATGTTCTTTCATTACTTTCAAGAGGCTAACTAAAAATGGCTAAAGTTGTCCGTTTAGAACCGATTGGTCAGGACTCATCCATTGAAACAAACGGAAACCTTCTTTCAGTGTTGCTCAACAAAGAGCTTGATGTGTTGAAGGAATGTGGGGGGCGCGGCATGTGTGCGACCTGTCACATTTATGTGGAAGATGGAATGGAGTCGCTTTCGCCGATTAGCCGTCGTGAACAGCGCACTCTTGAAGTGATTACGTCGTGTCAGGCCAATTCGCGTTTGGCGTGTCAGTCGCGTGTTTTGGGAGAAGGCATTGTTGTTAAGCTTCCGCCAGGTATGTATGTCAACTCTCTTCAAGATATTGAAGCGTTGATTGGCCGTCGTGCAGAGCAAAACATGCTGCACCCGATTACCGGACAAGTTCTGGTGGAAGAAGGAAAACTCATTACACGCTCGACTCTCAAGCAGTTGGAGGATACGCCCAGCTTCCAGGTCGGTGCGGCGTTTGCGAATACGACCGATGCTTAGAGAAGGCGGATCTTAGGCCAATACATGACTTGGTAAGATTTTCCACTATGCAACAAAGAAAAGAAGGGTTTGGGTGCTTTGTGCGCCCAAACCCTTCTTTTTTTTAACCGTCCCCTTGAGCGGAGTCGAAGGGGACTCCATGCGCTCAAACCCTTGCCCCTAGGGAGAGGTGTTGGTTTTGATGACGAGCATCTCGTTGCCGCCTTTCTGGAATTCGTAGTGCGATCGCTCAATCTGCACGTGATAACCTACCTGTTCGAGTTCTGATATCAGGGGATCAAGGAAGGGCGATCGCCCCAGCATAAGGGTGATTAAAGGAAAAATGCGGACTTCTCGACTGACCCGTGCCAATTCATATATTGCCTGTCGGTGAAAAGTCTCTCCGAGTTGTTCTGAATAGAGAAAAAGAAGGTGAGAGCACAGGGCTAAATCGAAGTGGTTATCTGGAAAGTTGAGATGAGGCAGTTCACCAAAGCAGTAGCGCTGTTCTTGGAGGCCACGATCATAATCGGCAAGAAATCGCTCGATGGTCTGAACCCGGCTGTTTCTCAATGCCTCTGGGGACGCATGATATGTCCAAACAAAATCATCGGGGGTTGATGCGACTTGGTAAATGATGTCGTCGAGAACAGCATCGAAGCGTTGACGAATCTCGGAGCCAGAAAATTGATACAGCGGATCAACGGAGATGATGGTGCTTCCCTGCTGGGTGGCTTCTGCGTTAAAGCTGGCAGGCCCGTCTGCAATGCCTAAGATGGTGCGGTGAAGGTCAGTTTCGGTCAGGTTGAATATTTTGACGTATTCATCGAGCGATCGCCCAAACGGTACAACTTCTTGAAGCCTGACTCCCATACTTAAAATCGCGTTCCTTCTGTAAGCGCGTCTGATAAATCTACTCCCGAAATATTAGCATCTCGCAAATTGGCGTTTCGCAAATCGGTGCCTCGCATCTGGGCTCCTTCGAGGTTGGCTCCCCGCAGATTGGCTCCCGTCAGATTGGCTCCCGATAACAGCGCTCCTGTCAGATTGGCCTTGCGCATCAAGGCATAGGATAAGTCGGCATCCAGGAAATTTGCTGTTTCGAGTCGAGCTTCAACCAACGTTGCGCCCGTTAAATCGGCCTGACCAAAATTTGTATTGTAGGCACTGACCTGATCCAGGTTTGCATCCCGTAAGCAGCACTGAAAAAAATTTGCTAAGGAAATGTCAGCTCCCTTCATCCGTGCGCCAATCAACCGTGCGGCTTGAAAGACTGAATATTGCAGCTTGGCACGGGTGAGATCAGCGTTGGATAGATCGGTTCGACTAAAATCCGTTTTCAGAAGAATGGCCCCTTGAAAATTGGCTCCCGCGCCCATCGCATTGTGTAAGACTGCTTCTCGGCAATTAATCTGTGACAGTTGAGTGTGGCGAAAGTCGGCCTTGCCCAGGTAGGCAAAGCTGAGGTGCGCTTCATGAAAGTTGCCGTTCTGGAGGTTGGCTCCGCAGAGGTCGGCTTCTCTCAAATCGGCGTGTGAAAAATCTGCATGTTGCAGGTTGGTGTGGCTCAGATTAACGGTGTAAAGCAGAGAAAAGCTGAGGTTGGTTCCCTGAAGGTTTGCGTGGGAAAGGTTTGCTAAGCTCAGGTCTGCCTCTTCCATGTCGGCGTTGGATAGGTCTGCTTTTTCCAGGTTTGCTTCTTGAAAATCAGCGCTGTACAAATCGGCTCCGCAGAACTTGGCCTCCCGCAAGTTCAACCGACTGAAGTTGGCGAGCTTGAGGTTTTCGTAGCTCAGGTCATGCCCTTGAAGATCGACTGTGGATAGGATGATTTCGTCTCCTCTGGGAGCGTCTTTGACATCTACATCGGAAGATCGGGTGGACGGTGCCGAAGCATCGCGGCGGCGGCGCTTGGGATTGTCACTTTTTTCAGTCGCTGAAGTCCTGTTCTGAACGGTGCCAGTCAAAGGGTCGATAAACGAACTCTCGACGGCTTCCTCAACGGTAGACAGTTCTTGAGGCGAGATGACTGCCGATAGGTTGTGTTCGTCGAACGCTGACGATAACCCCTCTGCAAGCGACTGATAATCCATAAATTTTGACGATAAGCGGCACAGAATCAATAAAATGCTCAGCTTTCCGCAACTCGGCTCTTTTAAACCCTGCTGAACTTGAGCGGTGGCGTTGTCCTGTCGGAAAACCACGGTTCCCAAGCTGGATTGGATCTAAGTGATGATGTCGATGCTCAGAGCATGTTCAGCCTTTCTAGGCAAAACCCTCTCAACAAGGGAATCACTGAGGAGCTTAATAAATCTTCAACAAGCCGATAAGTTTCTGTAGAACTCTGCGTGATTGAGTATGCTTCCGCAGGGTGGTTCTTAGAGCATCAACGGCGTCAGAAGAATGGGGAGTTGCTGCTAAGGCAAAGCCGCGTGAGAAATGGCTTCGCACCTACTATTGAATTCGTTGCCAAATCAGCATTATCAGGATTTGATCTTACAGAAATAATTTATAAGCAGGGTTTTGATTTTCATCCCAGTAGGGATAGCCCAGAGTGTCGAGAAACCCTTGCCATTCGGTCATTTCTGATGGGGGAACTTGCACCCCAACGAGGATTTTGCCGTAGTCGGCTCCGTTGTTGCGATAGTGGAAGAGGCTGATGTTCCAGTTGGGACTCATGGACGAGACGAACCGCATCAGGGCTCCGGGGCGTTCGGGAAACTCAAATCGGTAGAGCTGTTCGTTGTGGGCGAGGGGCGATCGCCCTCCCACCATATGACGCAGATGGAGTTTGGCGAGTTCGTTATCGGTTAAGTCGAGCGTGGTAAAGCCCTGCGCTTCAAATTGCTCCATCATGCGGGTAGCATCGTTTCGGTTGGCAATTTGCAGTCCCACAAAGATATGAGCAATTTCGTTGTCGGCAATGCGGTAGTTGAATTCGGTGAGGTTACGTTTGCCAATCAAATCACAAAACTTTCTCAGGCTGCCGGGGTGTTCGGGAATGGTGACGGCAAAAATGGCTTCTCGGCGTTCTCCCAGTTCTGCTCGTTCTGCGACGAACCGCAAACGGTCGAAGTTCATGTTGGCTCCGCAGGCGATCGCCACCAGTGTCTGTCCCCGAATCTGTTCACGCTCGACGTAGGCTTTGGCTCCGGCGATCGCCAACGCTCCCGCAGGTTCAACAATCGAGCGCGTATCCTCAAACACGTCTTTAATTGCAGCGCAGGTATCATCTGTGCTGACCAAAATAATCTCGTCAATATACTGCTGACACAGACGGAAAGTTTCTTCTCCAACCTGTTTCACCGCAACCCCATCAGCAAATAACCCTACCTGGTCGAGTGCGACGCGATGCCCTGCTTTCAGCGATCGATGCATGGCATCCGCATCAACGGGCTCGACCCCAATAATTTTGATCTCCGGTCTTAACCGCTTGACATAGGCCGCAATGCCAGAAATCAGTCCCCCTCCACCAATGGCGACAAAAATCGCGTGAATCGGTTGCTGAAACTGCCGCAAAATTTCCATGCCGATGGTGCCTTGCCCGGCAATGACATCGGGATCATCAAAGGGATGAATAAACGCCAGTCCCTTTTCAACGGATAGCTGACGGGCGTGGGCATAGGCGTCATCATAGGTTTCGCCATGGAGAACAACGTTTCCACCCCGCGCTTTTACCGCGTCTACCTTGACTTGGGGCGTAGTCATGGGCATGACAATAATCGCGTGAGTTCCCAACTGCCGTGCCCCCAGGGCAACGCCCTGAGCGTGATTCCCCGCTGAGGAGGCAATGACTCCCTTCATTAACTGTTCCAGCGGGAGCTGTGCCATTTTGTTGTAGGCTCCACGCAGTTTGAACGAAAACACCGACTGCATGTCTTCTCGCTTGAGCAGCAGGCGATTGTTGAGCCGAGTTGACAAATTCAGTGCCACCTCAAGGGGGGTTTCGTCTGCCACGTCGTACACGCGTGCTTTTAGAATTCGTTCAAGGTAGTCAGAGGTCATAGTCTTTACTAATTGATCAGTATGCGCGGTGCGCGGTAGTTACGTACGCTTGTGTGGGGCACGCCCCACCCGACCCTGTTTGTGATTTGTGCGGCTGCAAACCGCTATAGTTAAAACCGCTATTGAATGCTGCTGCACGTTTACTCAGTTCAACCCCTTCCCTTATTGAAACAGCAGCCAAAGAAATAACAGCCAATGCAACAACAGCCAAAACAATAGATGGATTTTTACATGAAACCCAACACAAAGTTGAGCATATTTGGAGAGTCAATGGATAATGAGCGGTTGAGATACTTACTCCATCGTCGATCTCTATCGTCAGTTTCCATCCGCAAACCCTTTATTTCGATTTAACGTGTCTAGACCCCTTCAGCTGTTATGGGCCTTTGTCGGGCTCATGTTAACAATTGGCGGAACCTTTATTGAAGCATCAATTGCTGGGGTTC
>JAYKJC010000605.1:0-2626 GCA_035285885.1 Leptolyngbyaceae cyanobacterium
TGGTGCTGCAATTTTTCCCGTCGGATGGCGTCATTGGTCGCTTCCATGGCCTCTAAGTAAGCCTGGAGGGGAGCTTTAGAATCTACGATGATTTGCCGAGAGTTGGGCAGCTTGATCACCATATCGGGGCGTAATCGCCCATTTTCTGACTCTACTGACATCTGTTCGACGAAATCGCAGTATTCCACCATCCCAGCCATCTCTACTACGCGTTTTAGCTGAATTTCTCCCCAGCGACCTCGCACCGTGGGGGCTCGCAGGGCTTTCACCAGATCGGCGGTTTCGCTCTGGAGTTGGGTCTGACTGGTAGCGAGGGATTTGAGTTGTTCTGTCAGGCTGGCGTAGGCAGAAATGCGATCGCGCTCCAGCATCTGTAACTTTCCATCCACTTGAATCAACGCATCCCGCAAGGGCTTCACCACCTCATCAATGGCCTGCTGCTTCAAGTTTAGACTGCCCTCCGCCCTGGATTGGAAAGTCGCCAGGGTAGACTGGGCCAACTCCAGAAAGGATTGATTGTTATGCTGCAGGGCATCTGCCGACAGCGCTTTAAAGGTATCCGCCAGCCTCATCTGGGCCTGTTCCAAGAGGGCAACTTTATCTCGGGCCGCTTTCTGCTCGTTGACCAGTTGGGTGTGTACTTCAGACAGCTTGGCTTTAAGCAGGGTGTTTTCTCCCTGGGTCTGGGCCAGATGGGCTTCCCGGTCTCGCAGCTGCTGCTCCAGTTGCGGTAGATGTCCAATTCGGGCTTCAGCTGCCGCCCGCCGGGCCGACTCCTCCCGCATAGCGTAGTGGTTCTGCTCCAGCTGGGTTTGTAGCTCCACCATAGTTAGCCGCAAGTCTTCCAGCTGCTGGTCTTTCTGGTGCAGGCGCTCAATCATACCGGCCCGCTCAGCCACCAGGTCAGCTTTGACTTTTTCCCGAGCCGTTTGACTTTGGCTGCGCAGTACCAGCCAGGTACAGCCTCCCCCTAAAACCAACCCGAGAATAATGCCCAGTATTGTTTCCATACTCCTGCCCTGTAGTACTTTAGTCTTGGGTACAGGTATACTACAAGAGTTTTAGCCATTGTGCCGCCTCACCCTGCTTCTTGGTGTCAGGGCTACCCGTCGGAGCAACAGGGCAGAGGAGCAGATATACAGTAGGGATTTGAGAATTGGGCGATGATACCGAATTCTGGTTACATACCCCCACTTGTAGGGGCAACCGGCGATTGCCCCTACGGGAGACCTCTGTTAATTAAGGGTTTCTGAAATCAGATTGGGTATCAGCCGAGGATTGAATGAACCCTAAAAACGCCTGGGACATTACTCCCAGGCTTTAACCCTTATTCGGATGGTTCTGCAAACTTTAGATCCGGGCGGTTACCACCTCAGTATCGCGCTGGGGGTGAATACTCTGACCAGCCTGCAGCGATGCATAGAGCCGATTGAGCGCATGCAGGTAGGCATGGGCTGAGGCCACCACAATATCGGTATTGGCGGCGTGGCCGGAGAACACTTTGTCTTCATGGCGCAGGCGAATGGTGACTTCTCCCAGGGCATCAATTCCCTCAGTCACCGATTGAACGGAAAACTCAATCAGCTGGTTGGGAATCTGCACCACTCGGTTGATAGCTTTATAAACCGCATCTACAGGGCCGGTACCGATGGCAGCATCCATCAGCTCTTCCCCTTCGGGAGTGCGCAGCATGACAGTGGCGGTGGGGCGGGACTTATCACCGCAGGACACCTGTACCAGATCAAGATGAAAATGCTCGGGGGCCTGCTGAGTTTCGTCGTTGACGATGGACTCAATATCCCAATCGGTGATGGTTTTCTTTTTATCAGCCAGTTCCTTAAACCGCAGGAAAGCCCGATTCAGGGCTTGCTCTTCCAAGTCGTAGCCCAATTCCTGCAGGCGAGTGCGAAAGGCGTTGCGACCCGAGTGCTTGCCCAGCACAATCTGGTTATCGGTCAACCCAATGGATGTGGCATCCATAATCTCGTAGGTGAGTTTGTTTTTCAGCACGCCATCCTGGTGAATGCCGGACTCATGGGCAAAGGCGTTCGCTCCCACGATAGCCTTGTTGGGCTGCACAAACATGCCGGTGAGATTTGATACCAGACGAGAGGTTTTGTAGATCTGGCGGGTGTCAATGTTAGTCAGGGATTCTTCCGACTCTGCCGGACGTCCCAGGAAGGGGTTGTAGAAGGAGCGACGCACATGGAGGGCCATCACCAGTTCTTCCAGGGCGGCGTTGCCAGCCCGTTCGCCGATACCGTTGATGGTACATTCCAGCTGGCGAGCACCATGCTTAACCGCTTCCAGGAAGTTAGCTACCGCCAACCCCAGATCGTTATGCCCATGGACAGAGATTACCGCCTGGTCAATGTTGGGTACGTTTTCTTTAATGCCCCGGATCAACTGACCGAACTCCATAGGGGTGAGGTAGCCAACGGTATCAGGAATATTAACAGTAGTGGCACCGGCTGCGATGGCGGCTTCCAGCACCTGGTACAAAAACTCCGGATCCGACCGACCCGCATCTTCCGGCGAGAACTCCACATCCTTGGTAAAGGTCTTGGCATAGGCCACCATTTCGGGTGCTATCTGCAGCACCTCTGCCCGACTCTTCCGTAACTTG
>JAYKJC010000606.1:0-10289 GCA_035285885.1 Leptolyngbyaceae cyanobacterium
TTGTTGGGCATGGCCTCCAACACAACCTCAGCAGAGAAGTGATGGGACAGTTTGCGATCGCCATTCCCATCATTCTCTTCGGCTTTGGAGTCGGCACATTTCTTTCTCGATACATCAACCCCACTCTCTTTCGAAAACTAGTCCTGACTCTTCTCATCATCACAGGAGGCCGTCTGGTGTGGATGGGCATCCGCCCCTGGCTGATCTGACCGTCCGAAAAATTGCCCCTTGTGGGTACTGTCTCCCTCACCCTCCCCTTGCCATGATGGATCGTAGAGTCTGATAGCTTTACGCTTGTGCGTTAGGGCATTCGATCCGCAGGTTTCCCTCGCTGCACGGGGGCGGCATGCTCATCCCTTAACCCGTAGAGCTATACGCCATTAATAGAGCATAAATTCACGCACAGCTGCCCTACCCAGGCATACCGCTGTCGATGCTGAGGTAGGGCTTCCTTCAACTTTCTGGACGATGAGGTAACTTCAATGATGCGTTCTGAACATCCCCCAATCCCGGTCATGCACGCACACCTGATGTGTACGCAATCTGACTTCGTGATTTATAACCAAGATGGCGAGGCGTGCGATCGCCTTGAGAATCTAGCCCCCATTACCCTCAGCACAACCCTCACCTTTAGCGACACCGCGAATGATGAGTTGGTCAAGCTCTTGATGCCCGCCCAGCTCGCCCTCAAAGCCACCTTCTACGCCAAACAACTGCATCCTGGGCACGATGTTGTGCTGGGTAGCGTCATTCTCAACACCGTTCCAGGCATGGTGTCCTACGATGTAGAGCTTGAGATCCCTGACCTTGCGGCCTTGGGACTATCACCCAACACGACTTACCACATCGGTGCAACCCTGCGACTGGGGACAGCTCCTTACGGAGTTTCCAGCTTTTTGAGGGGAGATTTAGAAGGAATGCAACTCACCATTGGAACTCCAGTTGTCAACAAGCACACCCTTGACGAATCAGTCATTGACGAATCAACAGAAAAATCAATGGTGGAAGAAGAACCGAGCATTGACGAATTAGCGATCGAAGAAAGTCCAGACATTTTAGATGATTCTCCCGATTCCGGTGATTCTCCAGAAGATGACACCCCATCCGCGAATGCTGAAGGTAAGACTTCATCGACAGATACTCAAAAATCCACATCTTCTCGACGAAAGCGAACCAAGAAAACAGCGTAATAGTGCTGGACTGACTGCCCCTGGAGCTTGCCCATTGCTTTCGGTGAATGGAGGTCGGTAAATGGAAGATCTGTCCTGAACAATATTGGTGGCGCTTTTATCTTAATCCCAGGAAGCATCATCATGATTCCTCGGACTGAAAGTAATACCCCTCAGGGGCATAGATCTTCTTTGAAGCATTTGGTAGCCTGAACGAAGCTAATCACTGAGGTAGGATTGCGCTTCTAGAATCTTGTGCGTTCGAGAACTTGCACAGTTTTTTATCGAAGCGTCACATGAATCAGATTCGGTTAAGCGGCTGATTTCATGTCAATTTGTTCTACTATAGCGGTTTGCAGGCCAGTCAAGTACAAAGACGGTTGTGTGGGGCGTGCTGCGTTCTACACAACCTTACTTAATCAACGCGCATAGCGCTACAACAAGTAACACATTTCGCCTTATTGAGAGAGGACTTAGAACTTATGGCTTACGAGCTTCCAGCTTTACCATATGATTACACCGCTCTTGAGCCTTATATTTCAAAGAGCACGCTAGAATTTCACCACGACAAACATCATGCCGCTTATGTCAACAAGTTTAATAGTGCCGTTGAAGGCACTGATTTAGACAGCAAGCCCATTGAAGAAGTCATTAAAGCGATCGCGGGCGATGCTGAAAAGTCTGGAGTTTTTAATAACGCTGCCCAGGCTTGGAATCATACCTTCTACTGGAATAGCATGAAGCCCGGTGGCGGTAGCATGCCCTCTGGTGACTTGGCGAAGAAAATTGAGGCTGATTTTGGTAGCTTTGAGAAATTTGCAGAAGCCTTTAAGAACGCCGGAGCCACTCAATTTGGGAGTGGCTGGGCATGGCTCGTACTGGATAATGGCACGCTCAAAGTAACGAAAACATTGAATGCCGATAACCCACTCACGAGTGGTCAAGTTCCTCTCCTCACGATGGATGTCTGGGAACATGCCTACTATTTGGATTATCAGAATAAGCGTCCCGACTACATCGGAGCCTTCTTAGGTAACCTGGTGAACTGGGATTTTGCCGCTCAAAATCTGGCAGCTGCCTGAGCATACGGCTTATCCGTCTGATTTTCTTACTTCATCAATCCAACTTCATCGGTCGGCTTAGACCCCGTGCCCGTCAGCTCTGTCTCCTTGAGGCAGAGCGACTTGTTCATTCTGTTCTCACTTACGTATGATTTTGAACCCTGATTTCCCTCACATCATCTGGTCGTTTACTTACCGAGGATGGCAGCTAGAGGTTGACCAGAGCGAAGATAATGGTCAAGTGATGTATGCTGTTTGGGCTAATCACGAGAAGGGCTGTGCAGTGGCTGTCCCTTTCGCTTCGACCCAAGCAGACGCCATTAAGAAAGCTAAACAATACGTTGATGCTCGAATCAACCATCCTTCAATCTATAGAACTTGGTAAACATAAACTGGTCAGCTTCTCCAATTTGCAACGAAGAAGACGGTTAGGCTGCGGCCTTATGTCGGCAGTAGCAAGAGGCTCGGATCGGAACTTCAGCACGGGCGATCGCCTTATCAAGCTGGAGTTTAATATAAACTGCCTCCCCCGTTGCCCCCCGATGCATCAGACATTCGTACAGACCATGTAAGCTCCACACGTTATTTGGATGCTGGCACGCCCTGCTTAACGTCCTGTCCAGCCCCAAGTCTGCTCTGTAGATAGCTTCCGCTTCATCGTAATGCCCCTGCTCCAGCAGAAGGGCACCCAGGGCATGGCGGGTGGGCTGCATCCAGCCCCAGGGTTCGTCATAGGGCAGGTTGTCATCAAGCTCCACAGAGCGGCGCAGATGTTCAAACGCCTGACCGTAATTCCCCTTGTGATATTCCAGTTCGCCCAACATCATCTGTTCGGCCACCTGGAGAATATCTCGACAGGTATTGTTGAAGATCATCCGCGTCTCTGGAACCCGCTGATACGCCACGTCGAAGAGAAGCCGCTCAGCTTCGGCCTCGGCATATCGTCTCAGATTCGCAAAAGCAACCGTTCGCGCATATCGCATCATCGCAGTGGTCACGCAATACAGGTCAGAATCTTTGGGCAGGGGCTGAGCCAGAATGTCGTCCCATAATCCAAATCGGATGAGGGCATGTTGCTTCATTGGCAAGAACCCTTCAAACCAGTCCGCCATGGGACGCAAAAAATCCTCGGGTAAGGCCGCCATCAGCTCATCAGAGGTCGCTAATGCCACGGACGGCTGACCTAAAAACATCGCCCCGTAAATCGTGAAGTGATAGTTATGAAGGCGATAGAGAGTGTAGAAGTTGTCGGCTCCGACTTTCTCGACAAACGTTTGATCCGCTTCAGTTGCTCGTTGGTTGCGAGACACGACATTCATGTAGTCGCCGCAGAGCACATCAATATGGGTCGCCATATGCAACAGGTGCCCCGCATCAGGAACCAGAGTCGAGAGGCGATCGCCATGACGAAGTGCCCGCTCAGGATGGGCCGACATCTCCACGAGATGAATATACATGTGCAGCAGCCCCGGATGCTCCCATGCTCCTTCTAGCTTTTCAAACGCTGTTTCAAGAACGGTCAAGGCTTCGAGCGTACTCGCCCCCGGCGCAGGTTTTCCTGTGGGTAAGTCCCATAGTTGCCAGGGAGTCCGATTCATCAGCGCCTCAGCAAACAAGCAGCAGACATCCAGATCCTTGGGAAATGCCTGATAAACCTGTCGCATAGCATCGGCATAGGCATCATTCCAGGGAGTAAAATCTTCAACCGCCGGATCTTCTGGATACCGATGGGAAATAGCGTCAATGAGCGCTATTTCGACGGGGGTTCCTTTATCTTTGAGCGTTGTGGCTTGGGCGATCGCCCTCTTGGCCATCCCCACCGCATTAGGCTTCTCGTCTGCCTCAAAGGCTTCCCAGGGCTTGTTGTAGTTTGGCCCGATAGCATAGGCGATGCCCCAATGGGCCATGACGCATTCCGGGTCATCCTCCAATGCCTTTTGAAAACAAGCAATTGCCTCTTCGTGGTTGTAGGCGTAGATCCAGATAAGACCCCGGTCAAACCACCGTCGGGCTAAAGGCGAAGTCGTTGCGATCGCCCGAGAATAGTGTCCCAAATCAAAGTAATCCATGACAGCCACCTCACCGACCCTATAGGTGACTTTATTATCTCAGGGACTATTAAAAGAGCCATTGGAGATTCATATAAATTGACGTCTTCACGATCATGCGAAGGGTTAAAACACAGCGACACCGAGATAAGATTCGCTGTCTAGTGCTTCTTATGCTCGTCTGGTGCCTGAGCCATAAATTAGTTCCCCTTCTTGGCTATGTTGCTCTAGCTTACCTACAGCGGTGTGCAACCGCATTAAATACACACAGGGGAATGTGGGGCGCGGCGCACCCCACATTCCCGTACTGGATCAACGCCCATAGCGCCATAACTCACAGGGAAACAAGCAGTTAGGCGATCGCATCATTTCACAGACATTCTCAACTGGGCGATCGCCAGTGAAACAAACACTCTAATAGAGAGGCGGGTGTTTCAGAGGTCGTTTGAACCCCTGAAAACCGATTCATTATCCTACAAGCTATTTCAAACCTCTCTATCCGTGCGATTCGAGCGTAGTGGGTAGCGGGCGCACCAGAGCCGATCGGTGCGGATCATCCTGATCTGCCAATCCCCTCAACGCATCTACGGCGAAGTCCGTAAGGCTACTTAGATCGTGTCCGCCATGTGTGGGAACGATGAATACATCTGTGCTTCAATCGCTGGATGTCTTCAAACAATAACCTGTTCACTCCATCTGGCGATTCTCTCCCATCTAACGACCTAACCATTCCAGTCTTATGGACGCTAATTCGCCATCTACCCCACTCGATTCTCTCCGTAGTTCCCCGATTGATCTCAACCCTGCGGTTGATGACTCGGCCAATTTCTTACGAGTCACCGCCACGAGCAAAGGGGGCAATGGGGGCGATCGCCTCATTGGCGGAGATGGGGACGATAAGCTCATCGGCAAGGGCGGCAACGACACCCTGCAAGGCAAGGACGGCAACGACATCCTGCAAGGGGGCAGTGGTAAAGACAAGCTGCGGGGGGACGTGGGCAATGACCGCTTAGGCGGTGGGCGCGATCACGACGTTCTGAAAGGCGGCAAAGGTGACGATACCCTGCGGGGCAATGCGGGCAACGACCGGATGGTGGGACAAGCGGACAATGATGCTCTTCTAGGGGGCAGCGGCAGCGATCGCCTCGTAGGAGGATCGGGGAATGACACCCTGCGCGGTCAGCGAGACAACGATATTCTCAAAGGCAATAGCGGGAGCGATCAGCTTCAGGGAGAAGACGGCAACGACACCTTACTGGGCGGTTCTGAGAATGATGTGCTGGATGGTGGCAGCGGCAGCGATCGCCTGGATGGGGGCACGGGGAGCGATCGCCTGACGGGGGGCGAGGGAGCCGATGTGTTTGTGCTGAATGCGGGGCAGGGCGGCGACATCATCACCGACTTTGAAGGGGGAATTGATGCCCTGGAGTTGGGCGGGGGCATGCGTCTGGATGACCTGACGATCACAGGCTCGGGGTCGAATACCCTCATTACGCTCACCGCCACCGGGGAGACGTTGGTGACGCTGATTGGCGTTTCCATCGGGCCAATCACTCCGGTGCCGACGGATGACGCAATCACGCTATGGGAAGGGGGAACGGCCACCACACTGGTGAGCGGGCTGTCGAGCGTACTGGATAATGACGTAGCCGCCGTTGAGCAGGAGACGATTACGTTCTATGAGAACGGGCAGGTCGTGACGTTTGGGGGCACCCGTCCCCAATCGACTCTGGCGGTGAACCCGACGATTATTGGGCCGACCTATGGCAAGCTGACGCTAAACCCTGACGGCACCTTTATCTATCAAAGCTTTGGGGATGAGGTGATCAGCGATCAGTTCATCTATGAGGCGTTGAGTGATGATGGGCGAACGGCGGCGGCAACGGTCACCATTGGCATTATGCCCGTCAATGACGTTCCTGTGTTGGAGATTAACCGGGGGGCGATCGCCCTGGTGGGTGAAAGCGTGGTGCTGAATTCATCGATGCTGTCGGCCACGGATGCAGAGAGTTCTGCGGATGCGATTGAATTTCAAGTCAGTACACCGCCAGGTCATGGACAACTTGAACGAGTGTCTGCGCCTGGGGTAGCCATCACTCGCTTTACCCAGAGTGAGATAGACCAGGGATTGATTCAGTATGTGAATGGGGGCGGAACGAGTACCCTGGATCGCTTCCAGTTCAGGCTTTCGGATGGTGAGAACCACAGTACTCTTCTGCAATTTAGCTTGCTGATTGATGTGTCGAGTCAGTTACCGACGCTGGATCTGGATGTGGATGACAGCAGCGGAGTAACCAACGGCAATACGCGAGTGACCTTTACGGAAGGGGGCGGGGCGGTGGCGATCGCCACGGACGTGAGCATCACCGATACCGACAGCACCACAGTTGATTCTGTCACGATTATCTTATCCACTCGACCAGATGGCAGCGCGGAGAGCCTGTCGGTGAATGGAGCCTTACCTACAGGCATTACCATCACCGATCCGTATGATAATGTAGACGGTCGGTTGGTGTTGTCAGGAACGGCATCGATTGCTAACTATGAGGCGGCGATCGCCCAGGTACAGTATCTCAATGCCAGCGCCACCCCGACCATCGGGAACCGCACCATTACAGTGGTGGCCAACGATGGAGAAAATGACGGGAACACGGTGACCTCCACGGTGACGGTGGTGGAACGGAACGATGGCCCAACCCTCGATACGAATGCGGGGTTGACGGTCACTGAAGGACTGTCGAGCCTGATTTCTTCCAGCGTTCTGAGTGCCAGCGATAGCGATGATACGCCCGCTGGACTGACCTACACCCTCACCTCCATGCCGAACAACGGTCGGCTCGAATTAACGACGAGTCCCGGCAGTGCGATCGCCAGCTTTACGCAAGACGATGTGGATAACAACCGGGTGGTCTACGTCCACAACAACAGTGAAACCACAACGGACAGCATTGGCTTCACTCTGGCAGATGGGGGAGAAGACGGGGCAGCGTCGGTGAATGGAACCCTTACCGTGACCATCACTCCAGTCAACGATAGTCCGGCGATCGCCACCAACACAGGAATTTCGGTTACGGAAAGCGGGCTCGTCACAGTAACGACCAGTAATCTGAACGCTAATGACCCGGATGATGCTGGTACTGGGCTGACCTACACCGTCACGACCAATCCGGCAGCAGGCCAGTTGGAACTCAGCACCGCTCCTGGAACACCCATCTCGTCCTTTACCCAGGATGACTTGGAGAACAACTGGGTTGTCTATGTGCATAACGGAGGAGAAGCCACCACTGACGGCTTTACAGTGTCAGTGGCGGACGGGGGTGAAGATGGTGCAACGGCGGATACGGCAGCGATCGCCATCACCGTTCTCCCCGCCAATGATGCGCCCGTGCTGGACAACAGCGGCACGTTGACCCTGACAACCGTGGTGCAGAATTCGACCGATCCTTCGGGTGATTTAGTAGCGGCCTTACTTGCAAGCGGGGGCGGTTCACCCATCACCGATGATGATGCGGGGGCTGTGGACGGCATTGCCGTGACCGCCGTGAATGACACCAACGGCACCTGGGAATATTCGACAAACGGAGGACTAAGCTGGACGGCATTTGGGGCGGTGTCTGACGCGAGTGCGGTGGTGCTGCGAGCGACGGGGGGCGATCGCATTCGCTTTGTACCCACAGTCGGCTTTACAGGAACAGACGATCCGGGCATCACTTTCCGGGCATGGGATACCACCGACGGCTTACCGTCTGGCAGCACAGGAGTGAACACGACGACCAATGGCGGCATCACGCCCTTCAGTACGGCAGTCGAAACGGCATCGGTCACCGTCAGTCCGCTTAACAATGCGCCCGTCTTTACGGGTCTGGATGCGGCTCCCGACTATACCGAAGACACGCCTCCCATCGTTATCGATAGCAGCGTAACCGTCGCTGATTTAGAACTGGATGCCCTCAATGGCGGCAATGGCAACTACAGCGGCGCGACTCTCACCGTCACGAATTCAGGTACGCCTGACCCGGATGAGCTGTTTAGCTTTGCGACGATGCCCAACGTCACGGTCAATGGCATGGCTCTAGACGTTGGGGGGTTGGCGATCGCCACCTTCACCAACACAGGCGGAACCCTGGCAATCACCTTCACCGATGCCAACAGCATTCCCACCACCGCACTGGTCAACGAAGTGCTTCAGGCCATTCAATACGCAAACATCAGCGATAATCCAGGTCTGAGTACCGAAATCGAGCTTACGTTCAATGATGGCAACACCGGAAGTCAGGGCGCAGGTGGGGCAGGTTCAGACTTCGGCACGGTCATCATCAACCTGTTCAGTGGCAATGACGCGCCCGTTCTCGACAACAGCGGCACCCTAACGCTCACGGATGTGGACGAAGATGCCACCGATCCTTTGGGAGATACGGTTGCGTCAATTCTGGCAACCTCCGGAATTAGCGACCCAATTACCGATGTGGATGGAGGCGATCCTGAAGGCATTGCCGTCACGGCGGTGGATGACACCAATGGAACCTGGCAATTCTCGACGGACGGCGGTAGCAATTGGACGCCATTCGGTACGATTCCTGCTGGCAGCGCACTAACGCTGAATACAAGCGCTCGGGTGCGGTTTGTCCCCAATCCTGATTTTGTTGGCACGGTAACGGATGGCATCACCTTCCGTGCCTGGGATCAAAGCAACGGTTCTCTTTCGGGAGCATTCGCCAACGATGCATTGAGTACGGGAGGGGGTACCGCCTACAGTGCGGCGACAGAAACCGCCAGCGTGACGATCGCCCCCATCAATGATGCGCCTACCTTTACAGGACTGGACAATACACCCACCTTTACGGAAGACACCTCAGCCGTTGTCTTAGATGACAATGCCGTTATCTCCGATGCAGAACTTGATGCCTTGAATAGCGGCACTGGTAACTACGCCGGAGCGAGCCTCACCCTTGAGCGGAATAGCGGCGCAAACAGCGACGATATCTTGAGCTTCGCTTTCATGCCAAATGTCACGGTGAACGGCACTGATTTAGACGTGGGGGGACATGCGATCGCCTCTTTCACTACTACAGGGGGCACCCTCACAATTACCTTCACCGACAGCAATGGCTCAATCCCCACCACCGCACTTGTGAATGAGATTCTCAACGCGATTCAATACAGCAATAGCAATGACAATCCTCCAGGGACGGTCATTCTGGACTTCACGGTGGATGATGGCAATGTTGCCAACAGCCAGGGCAGCGGGGGCGTAGAGACGGGGAGCGGATCGATTACAGTCACCCTCACCCCCCAGAATGATGCACCCGTGCTCGCCAGCGCCGCCCCAGGCAACCTCAGCTACACCGAAGGGAATTCGGCCACGGCCATCAGTCCGTCTGGGTTGGGCATTTCTGACGTGGATGACACCACCATCGAAAGCGCGGTTATCAGTATCTCAGGCAATTACCAAACGGGAGAAGATATCTTATCTGTGATCGGGATTCTCCCCACAGGAATAAGTGCTGGAGCCTTTGACGTAGGCTCAGGCAGCCTGACCCTAACGGGTAGTGCATCCCTAGCCACGTACACCACTGCTTTGCAGCAAATTGGTTATGAGAACACCAGCGGCAATCCTGATCCCAGCACTCGCACCGTTAGCTTCACGGTGAATGATGGCGATGATGATAGCAACACGATTACCCGTAACATTACAGTCAACCAGGTGAATGATGCACCGACTCTGGATAATACCGGAACGATGAGTCTTACCTCAATGACTGAGGATGATACGAATCCCAGCGGAGATTTAGTGTCTACGATGATTGCCAGTGCAGGGGGCGATCGCATCACTGACCCCGATACAGGCGCAGTGGAAGGCATCGCAGTCACAACTGTGGACACCACCAACGGCACCTGGGAGTTTTCCGTGGATGGCGGAACCAACTGGGCCGTCTTCCCCGGCGTGTCTGCAACCAGTGCCCTCGTGTTGCGTGCCAGTGATCGGGTGCGCTTCATTCCTGATTTCAACT
>JAYKJC010000607.1:0-7195 GCA_035285885.1 Leptolyngbyaceae cyanobacterium
GCCTCTATCAGGGAGACGAGCTGGGGCTCAGCGAAGCCCGCATTCCTGAAGATATTCCAGTGGAGAAAATTCAAGACCCCTTTGGTCAAGCGCTGTATCCTGCAGTGCCGGGGCGAGATGGGTCACGGACTCCCATGCCTTGGGTTGGAGCAGCCGTTGGTGCGGGATTCTCAAGCCACGAAGATACCTGGTTACCCATTCCTGAGGCTCACCGTTCCCGTGCGGTGGATGTTCAAACGGAAGACCCAGGATCACTCTTGAATACCTGGCGACGGCTCTTGCACTGGCGAAAAACTCAACCTGCATTAATGCAAGGTAATTGCCGTATTCTCGAAACCGAGGAACCCGTTTTCGGCTTCATTCGCGAAACATCACAGCAACGATTACTGTGCTTATTTAACTTAAGTGCGGACACAGCTTATTTTACGTTGTCCGATGAAATGCTGCCCTGTGTCTCGGTGACCAACGCAGGGTTCACCGCTAAGCGAAACGGTGAAATGCTACGCCTACGCGGCTATAGTTACTTCTTTGGTAATCTACAGCCCCAGCGACAACCTGCCAATAGTGGTTCTGGCCGAGATATGTTGGAAGCCAAATTCAAGGCTGTTTCCGACCCGGCAGAAGAACCGACAACCCCAGCAGAACAGGCAGAAGAAGCGACAGTTCCGAAAGCACACGTCCCTGCGTAGTGCGTAGGAGCCTCCGTCATGTTCTTTGGTGGAGGATTCTTTCATAGCGCCATGCGCGTTGGCTAAGCATAGCGATGTGAGGTGTACTGTATGGGTTTAGCGCTGATGTGTGGTTCCCTGCCAGAGGCAGGGAATCGCTTCGGGAGCTTCCGGCTCCAAATTGAATAGGAGCCAGAGGCTCTAGCGGGCATTCCCAGCGAGACGCTGGGAATAAGGAGTACCCTAAACTGGCTAGAAGCTACATTTTAATTAAGATACATCACCCATTGGCGCAATGCACTCACTCCAGTTGCTATGCCGACTGGGCTTGGGTAGGATGCTTACCTTCACAAAATTCTTCAACCATCTTGCGATTAAACGCAGGTAAATCATCTGGATTACGACTGGTGACGAGTCCCTGATCCACCACGACCTCTTGATCAACCCAGGTTGCTCCGGCATTGCGCAGGTCAGTTTTGAGTGAGGGCCAGGACGTGACCGTACGACCCTTCACAACATCGGCCTCCACCAGCGTCCACGGGCCGTGACAGATGGCGGCCACAGGCTTACCTGCCTCGAAGAAGGCGCGAACAAACTGCACCGCATGATCGTCGGTTCGCAACTGGTCGGGGTTGAGTGGCCCACCGGGTAACATCAAGGCATCGTAATCACCGGGGTTCACCTGATCAAGCGTGGCATCAACAGGAATCTGGTTACCCTTGTCGTGGTGATTCCATCCCTGAATGGCATCTCCCTTAGGAGCTACCACATGCACTTGAGCCCCGGCAGATTCTAACGCCTTCTTGGGATCGGTCAACTCGACCTGCTCGAAGCCATCTGTCGCCAGAATTGCGACCTTTCGATTATTTAATTCTTGAGCCATGAGTATCTCCAAAAAAAGCTGAATTTAGCTTAGGAAAAAGTCAGTGTTCGTGGCGTCCGACTTTAGGCATATTAGGCATAAGAGTAGGCGTAAGAGTCCTACAGAAACCTTACACGTAGAGATACATCTGTTGGGTTGGGGGCGATCGCTATCTCCAGCGAAAGAGTTGGAGTACGGGGCTAATTCTACAGGCAGGTAGATAGGTGTTGATTGATGAATCAACTAGGCTAATGAGGTAAGAAATTTCCATATGCATCTAATGAGGGCATTATGAAGACCGTAAAGCAGTTTCTCAAAAAAATCTCCTGGAGTAAAATTCTGGCCATTTTCTTTGCTGGGATCGTTGTCCTATCAGGCACCGCCTGCACTGCAAGTCAGGCAATGAGTCCTCCGACGAATGATTCGACGATCGACAGATCTGATAGGGCTAACCAGGCGATGTATCCTCATAGAGATACTGAGCGCGATACCCAAGCGTCAGATGCAAAAGCGGATCGGATGATCCGAAATGCTCAGCAACGACGTCGGATAGATTCACGAGAAGACCTTCTGAATCGTGTTACTCCAGATAAGCCTGTGGGCGAGCAAGTTAGAGAAGCGGGTCAATCAGCTCGGCAGGGTGTAGAAGACTTGGGTCGTTCAACAAAGGAAGGACTTAAGGATGCGGCTGAGGGAACTCAGCGAGGCGTGAGAAACATCAGAGACAATGCTCAGAACGCGATTGAGCGGACATCTGATGCCATCGACCGCGCAACATCTCACTAAAAGTAAATTGCACCTGTGTGTTTGACACCCGTGATTTGATAGCGGTATGTAAGTTGATTAAGCACAAGCATGGGGCGACGTGGAGTACCGCCCCATGCTTGTGCTGTATTACGGTAGGGGCAATAGCTATGCCGTAAGACTATTGCCCCTACGAAAATCATCCATCAAATCAGCAACGTCCTCGAAATCCGTCTTGAGATAATGTTCAATCAGAGGTGATCACAGTAGCTTAGAAATAGTCAGCCTTAAGCATACTTATTCTTCAGTTTGTTCTCCACATTCTCCAATCGCAATCCTCAGGATACTCCTGTTTCCAGGAGTATCCTGAACGCTTTGGAAATGTCTGGAGGGAAATGTTTGGAAATAAATCTTGGAAGATAAGTCTTGGGATAGATAAGCTCTGGGAGATAAATTTATGTTCTTACCCCTCGGATTTTCGACTCACACCATCATGACCCAATTTGGCAAGATGGTTTACTACGCTCCTCAAGGAGATCCCTGGAATGAGCAGAACACCGTGGATTCAAGAGAGACTCTGGTATTCTTGCATGGATTGGGCGGTGGCTCGTCTGCCTATGAGTGGTCGAAAGTGTATCCAGCCTTTGCCACAGACTACCGTGTTCTCGCGCCCGATCTAATTGGGTGGGGGCGCTCAGATCATCCTGCTCGCGATTATCAAATCGAAGATTACGTTGACATCATTACAGAATTTTTGGAGCAAACCTGTCACGGCCCAACAGCCGTCGTTGCTTCTTCTTTAACCGCAGCGTTTACAGTCCGGGCAGCTATTAACCGTCCCGATCTCTTCAAGTCGTTGATTTTGACGACCGTTGCCGGACTCGCTGAGTTTGGTAAGGACTATCGCCGCAGCACTTTTGCTCAGTTTGCTCAGTTTTTGGATCTCCCATTTTTAAGTCAGACGCTTTACAATGTCGGCGTGGCTAATAGCTTTGGCATTGAGAAATTTTTGAGCGATCGCCAATTTGCTAAGTCTGAGCGAATTTATCCAGAGCTTGTAGAAGCGTATCTTCAGTCCGCTCAGCAAGAGAATGCTGAATATGCCGCTCTTTCGTTTGTGCGTGGGGATCTATGTTTTGACCTTTCTCAATACATCATGCACCTGACGACCCCGACCGCAATTATCTGGGGGCAAGGGTCAGAATTTACAAATCCTGACATTGGCCGTCGGTTTGCTGAGATGAACTCTGAGGCGATTCGCATTTTCTATCAAATCGAGGATGTTGGTTTTACACCCCAACTGGAGTTGCCTGGCGTTACCATTGGTTTAATTCGAAAATTCTTACCGCTGCTTGAGTCCTATCGCAAGCAGCAATCGGAAGACATCGAGATGCTGCCTGTATAGCTGCCTGCATAACTGTTTCCTGTGACTCTATTCGTTACGACATACTGTCCGTTGGCAAGTTAAGGATTGTTCCCCCCTTCCAGGGGTTTTTCAAATAGGCATCAAGGAAAACCATTATGAGATTAACGAAGATTTGGTCTGCTGTAACGCAACAATTTAACTCACCCTGGTGGGTCAAGATTGATACGAAAGTTCCCACCTGCACGTATTACTTCGGCCCGTTTGAGAGCCGAAGAGAAGCGAGGCAAATGCAGTCCGGCTATGTTGACGATCTCATTCAGGAAAATGCCTCCGGTATTACCCTTGAACTTCAAAAAACTCGGCCTGAAATGCTGACAGTCTGTAGAGAACCCCTCAATCGGTAAATAGACGAATGGTGTGTCGCCGAAGGCAACGCACCATTCGCGCCATGCGTCCCCGGAATGGGCGGTGGTGCGTCTCGCTATGCGATGACACACCCCACGATTGCCATCACTGCCGAATGGTGTGTCGCCGAAGGCAACGCACCATTCCCACCGCTCGTCTCCCGCATTGGTAATGGTGCGTCTCGCTATGCGATGACACACCCTACGAAAGTTAGGGCTCTCCTTCTTGTGCAGTGGCTTGATTTTGCAACTGCTGCATCAAAGAATCTAACTCTTCTTGAGCAGCACCGTAGGTCTGCCAGTCTTGCTCTGTTAAGGCCGTTTGCGCACGCTGGTAGGCATCGAGGACAGAGTTGATTAGCGATCCCATCTCCCCAGTTGCAATGGGTTGTCCAGGTTCCTGCATGGCTTCATCGGTCAGTTCTCCTATTGCTTCCGCTGTTGGTTCCCCGAAAATAGTTGCGAGCGATCGCCCCAAACTTTCTTCCATCACCACTTCGTCACCATGCACGACAATCACCCGCCGCAGTTCTGGTAGCTCACTCTGCTCGACTCTCAGGTAAACGGGCTCCACATAAATTAGCGATTCTTCAATGGGGATCACCAGCAAGTCACCTCGAATCAGGTTCGAGTTCCCATCGGTGGCGATCGCGCTCCAGCATCTCTTCCGCAACTTTCACGGGCTCATTCGGCTCAAAATCAACGCCAACCGAATCCGCAATGTCATCTACATTACTTTGGTCGGGTGTTGGGGTTGTTCCGCCAATCGCTTCTTCACCTACCACCTTAGCCTGCTCGTTCATCGCATCTACATCGCCACCTGTCACCGATGAGCCGGAGGCCATGGGCTGACTCATGTCATCAAACACAGCACTGGTTTGGGTGTTGCGATCGCTTATTCCTGTTTGCAGCGCCTGATCGCCCACTGCTTCATCTTGAAGGGTTGTCTCATCTTGAGGACGCGTTTCATCCGGCATCACAGGCTCCATCTCAACTTCAGGCACCTCTGGTGCCCGATCCTTATTGTTCACGGGTAAGCGATTGGTTTGAGGATTCTTTGAAGGTGTCATTCTCGTAATCTCCTATTTGCGTCTTCGGGTTCAATGGTGCTAGCAGCAGCACGTGATGGGATGTGGATGGATACGATGTAGAGGGGGCGATCGCTTTTTTCCAAAAACTTTCGGGTATCCTATGGGGATCGTACGGGGTATGGTATCTGGGTATGGTATGGGGGGCGATCGCCCTTCTGCGGGTCGCTGCACGCCTGCATGTGGATCTCAAGTAGTTGTCAAGCTTAAGAATCAAGCTTAAGAATCAAGCTCAAGAGTCAAGCTTAAAAATCAAGCTCAAGAATCAAGCTCAAGCACCAAATTTCCGTAACCGTCCTGCATGAGCAAGCGCCAGTCCCATAAGCTGACACCCTGGTCGTTCACCTAGACTGCCGTACAGACAGGCATACTCATCAAATGACTCGACAGGGTCAATTCGAACGTACTTACTTTTAAGCAACACGGGCACTGAATGCCAGCTATGCCGACCCATAACCGCTGGAGTCGAGTGATCCGCTGTAATCACCAGTACATCGGGATCGAGGTCCAAGATTGATGGAAGCATCGAATCGACTTCCTCGATCAGGGCGACTTTGTGATCAAAGTTAGCATCTTCGCCTAAACTATCCGTTTTCTTGACGTGAAGGAAGTAAAAATCATAGTCTTGATCGTACACCGTCTTGAGAGACTCGAACCGCTTTCGCATCCCTCCGGGGGCATCCATCACATCCATCCCAATTAGACGGCTCACCCCTCGATACATGGGATAGTCGGCAATACAAAGACCGCGCAGCTTAAATCGCTCCTTCAGGGACGGCAGCGGCTCATAGCGCTCAACTCCTCGCAGCAGAACCATATTGGCAGGCGATTCATCGGCCAATACCTCTGACACTTGCCGCAGAAATGACTGCAACAGCAGTGCAGTCTGTTGGGAGGATTCATCTTGAGCCTTCGGAGGATTGGGCTTAACCCCCGTATGTTGGGGGTCAGTATCCGTCACCTCTCCACCTAAGAATTGTCCGGACTGACTGTTGGATTGACTGTTAGACTGCCCATCTTGCTGCTGTCCGCGTAAAACGAACACAGCACGGTGCTCACTGACCGTTTCAAAAAAGAAAGTGCCGTCAAAATCCAGCGCAACGTGTTCGTTGATCTTTTGACAGAGTTTCTGATTGAGTTCAGTGGAAATCCGACCTGCCCGTCGATCTTGAACAGTCCCCTCATCATCTACAGTAGCAAAGTTGACTCGCGTAGCGATGTCTCCCACCTGCAAGTCAAAATCAATACCCAGAGCAGATAAGATTCCTCGTCCGATCCGGTACTTCAAAGGATCGTAGCCAAATAATGCGAGATGTCCGGGGCCGCTTCCTGGCGTAATTCCAGGGCCAACGATTTCTAACAATCCGCAGCTTGACTCCTTTGTCAGCGCATCCATATGAGGAGTCTTAGCGACTTGAAGCTCGGTGCCACTCCGATCGGGGTGAGACAGACCACCGACACCGTCCAGGACTAAGTAAACAATTTTTCCGCCCTGATTCCAGGCAAGATCCTCCCACACGTGCGACAAATGTTGCGTTGTAGTTTCTGCTGGCATAGTTTCTGCTGGCATTGCTTTTTGCTGGCATTGTTAAGAACTATGTCCAATAGAATAAGGACTGAATCATGAATATATGTATACCGAAGTAGGCATATATCGTCGCCAGAACCTGAGTCGGAAGGATGAAATTCAACTTCCATCACCGACAGCGCCCATCCGTAGCTCCATCAGTAGCTCTATCAGTAGCTATAACTCTTGAGGCGTTTGTTAGGGGCAATGCCGAGAATCTTTGCTAACCACGGTGGGGGAGATGTGGCGATCGCCCGCTGCAAATTGGTGAGAACGTCCCGAGCGTCACCCCCCGTTTCGACTTTCATCGGATAGACATTGGCCTGGATGACTTTGGCGGCGGCGGGGCCACCAATGGAGACGATATACAGAACTGGACAATCTCGAATCAAATTGACACGAAATTGATTTTTGTCGTCGCTTAGATGGGCTTCGGCGGCTGAGCGGACATCAATCAGACGAATTTCATCCGCCGAGAGTTGATAAATAAGATAGC